>NZ_JBHRZV010000043.1:0-7824 GCF_042649745.1 Streptococcus caprae
ACTTTGTAAATTTACTTCCTTTTTTAGCCATGAGAAAAGAACCTCCTTATAAGAACAGTATAGTACTTTTTATACTGTCCATTATAAGGGGGTCTTTTCAAATAACGGTTACTTTTGAAGTAGCAGCAAGCCTATTATTTTTAACTCAAGATTTCTTTGAAGATCTGTCTGTTACTAAACTTAAAGCACGTATTTCAGAGAATTCTGGGAAAATGGAAGTGATTTTTGATGTGCGCAACCAAAAAGACTACCAAATATTGGAAGAATTGATTGCTTTCGGAGAAAAATTACAGGAAATAAAAGCTCGAAAAGATGCTTGACAAAACCTTTTGACATAAAAAATCTTCTCTGACCAAAGCCTTGTATGGTAAACTAATGGCAAAAGAGCTAGACTGAAGATAGCCAAGGAGACACAAGATGCAACTACAAAATAGACTGGTGACATTACGGACAGAAAAAGGCTTATCCCAGGAAGAGTTGGCGGAAAAACTCTATGTTTCACGTCAAACCATTTCCAATTGGGAACGTGGTAAAACCTATCCAGATATCAACAGCTTACTTTTGATAGCGACCTATTTTGATGTTTCCTTGGATAATCTAATCAAAGGAGATGTGGAGGAAATGAAACATCAAGTCAATCAAAAACAGTTCAAAAAATGGGTGATTATAGCTGCTATATCATTTTTTGTCTTTTCAGTTGCTTATCCGACGAGGTATTTGTTAACTGGCAGTCAATCTTATGTCTTGCTTAGTGCACTAGCTCTTCCTGTTATCCATTCCTTATTTGAAATTTTTTATATCTGGAGAAGTCAAAACTTCAGGACTTATGCGGATATTTTAAATTTTTTGGAAAACAAACAGACACATAAGTCAAATTTGAGCAATGAGATTTGGTTTACGCTGATATTGGCATTAGGAATTTTCCTGATTTTCTTTGCAGGGACTGTCGTATCGACACTGATTTTTTGGTAATGAAGTGATGTTGGATGTTTCGTCCAGCATCTTTTATTACATTTTTTTTACAAGACTGGCCAGCTCTGCTATTTTTCCTAAAACATGGTACAATAAAAGTTACGAGTTTTAGAAAGAAAAGGAGCGACAAGAATGCGTCTGGATAAGTATCTCAAAGTATCACGAATCATCAAGCGACGGACGGTAGCTAAGGAAGTCGCGGACAAGGGACGGATCAAGGTCAACGGGATTTTGGCCAAGTCCTCCACCGACCTGAAAACCAATGACGAGGTGGAAATCCGCTTCGGAAACAAACTCTTGACTGTTCGGGTTTTAGAAATGCTAGATAGCACTAAAAAAGATGATGCTAGCAAAATGTATGAGATTATCAGCGAAACAAGGATTGGGATTGAAGAAGATGGCCAATAAAAAATCCAGTGTGGTTCAACTGAATAACCAATACATCACAGATGAAACCACAAAAAAACGCTTTGAAGAAGAGGAAAGTCGCAAACGGAATCGTTTTATCGGCTGGGTCATGGTTTTTATTTTAATCCTTTTTGTTCTGCCAGCCTATAATCTTGTAGCGTCTTATATTGAACTTCAAGAAATGAGACAACAGGTCATTACACTCAAGCAGGATCAAAAAGAGTTAATTATTAAAACGGATGCTCAAAAACTCCTAGCTGAACGCTTGAAAAACACAGAGTACGTTGAAAAATATGCGCGTGCTAAATATTACTATTCTTATGATGGTGAAAATGTCTACCTTTCACCTGAATTATTACCATAAAACATGGACGATTTAATCAAAAAAATAGAGATTTTTTTAGCACATTCTGAGGATAAATTAGAAGAATTAACTAAGAAAAATCAAACTTTAAAAACGGAACAATCTAAGTCAGAAAACATAAATTAATAAGAAAGGGGAAGTTATGAAAAAATGGTTGGCTATTTTATTGGCAACAGGTTTTGTAATGCCCTTTTCTATTATTAGTTCAGAAGTTGATGTTCATATTACCAATCAAACAAACTATGAGCTTTCTGAAAATCTTGCTTCTGTGAGTACATATTTCGCTCAAATTCCAACTAAGCCTGTCTTGACTGCTGATACGGTGGTTTACAAGGATGTCAATCTATCAGAGTTGGCTAAGGTTCTTAAACCAGGGACGAAACAACTTGATATTGATAAGTTAGTTTACAATGATTCAGGTTTACCTGTCTTTGAATTATCTGATGGTACTTATCTTGAGGCTAATCAAGGTTTGATTTACGATGACATCATATACAATCAGCAGGAATTTGAAACTTCCTTTTACCTTTTGCCAGATTTTAAAGTCTACGATAAGCCCTATACCTTGGGTGCAAAATTGCAGAGCAGTTCTCTGAAGGCCTATGATAAGGTGACAGTGACTCAGCAGGCTGAGACACATGCTGGACTGTTCTACTATGTGGATGGAAGTGGCTGGATTTCAGAAGAATTTCTAACTTCAGAAGATGTCCGCATGCAAGCTGTTCAAGATTTACTTGAAACCAAGTATAAAAAATCCAACCTGTCTGTCTATGTCAAATCAATGGTGACGCAAGAAACTGCTGAAATCAATGCGGACAAGACCATGTACGCAGCCTCTGTAGCCAAACTTGCAACCCTTTATTACACGCAAGAACAAGTTGACACTGGGAATCTTAACTGGAACGATAAGGTTAAGTACATAAAAGAAACAGAAGACTACGATGGTGCCTATGAATCTTACGGGATTGATGGAGGATTACCATTTGAGCATGATGATAAGGAATATACCCTAGAGACTCTTGCTAAGGCTATTTCACAAGTTTCTGATAATGCTGCAGCAAATATTCTTGGTTACTATGCCACAGAAAAATACGGTAAGGATTTCCAGGCCAGTCTAAAGTCTACCACGGGTCAGACCTGGGATATGAAGACACGACAAGTGTCAGCTAAAACAGCCGGTCAGCTTATGGAAGCTATTTATTATCAGGATGGACAAATTATAGATTATCTCTCAAATACAAAGTTTGATAATGAGAGGATTTCTAAGACCATTCCAGTTCAGGTGGCCCATAAAATTGGAGATGCCTATGAATTTAGGCATGATGTTGCTTTCGTATATGCTGATGAACCCTTCGTACTTTCTATTTTCACAGAGAATTCATCCTACGATGAGATTTCTCAGATTGCCCAAGATATTTACGTGATTTTAAATTAAATGTTTGATAAGATTTATAATAATCTCCAAAGCAAGGGCTATCTTAAGCCGGGAGATAAGGTTTTAATAGCCGTTTCAGGTGGAGTAGATTCCATGAATCTACTGCACTTTTTGCATGTTTACAGGGAAAAATTAGGGATTGAACTTGGTTTGGCTCATGTCAACCATAAGCAACGCCAACAAGCTGATCAGGAAGAAGCCTATCTGAGACAGTGGGCCCAAGAGCATGCCTATCCTATCTTTGTTGGGGAGTTTTCTGGAAAATTTTCAGAACAGGCTGCCAGACAATTTCGCTATGATTTTTTTAGGTCAATCATGGAGCATGAAGGGTACAGGGTTGTGCTGACAGCTCATCACGCGGATGATCAAGCTGAAACCATTTTAATGAGATTGATTCGAGGCAGTCGACTCCGACATCTTTCTTCTATTAAAGAGTGTCAGGATTTTGGACCTGGAATTTTGGTACGACCTCTTTTAAAAATAAAAAAATCTGAACTACCAGAGATTTTTCATTTTGAAGATGAGTCGAATGAGTCAGACCACTATTTTCGTAATCGTATCCGTCATCACCTATTACCACAGTTGGAAGCTGAGAATCCACAAATTAAGACTCATTTGCAATCTTTAGCAGATGAGGTGAGTCAGTACAAGGAAGCATTAAGGAGTTTATTTGATCACCTTGACATGCAGGATTTAAAAACCTTTCAGTCCCAAAATTCAGCAGTGCAAGCTGTGTTTTTACAGGAGTATATGGAAGAATTTTCAGATTTACAGTTGTCAAAGGGACAGTTTAATCAGGTTTTATCTACTCTGAACTCTCCAAGTCAGTATCAACTTTCCTTGAAGAATCAATATGTTTTGGTCAAAAATTACAACCGCTTTGCTATTGAAAAAATGGGTCCTAGGACTGATAGTCAAGAAAAGTCAGTTGTGTTAAACTATGGCAATCAGCTAAAATATGAAAATTATTATTTTATGTTTTCTGAAAAAATAGAAAATCAGACCATTTACTTAGGTAGTCGCCAACCAATTACACTCAGAAAAAGACGGGATGGCGACCGTATCCAGCTTGGAAATTTCCATAAAAAATTAAGCAGACTCTTTATAGATGACAAAATTAGTCTAGAAGCGCGTGATCGAGCCATCGTCGGAGAGCAAGAGGGGCAAATTATTTTTGTCCAAGTAAATGACAGAACATATTTGAGAAAACTATCTGAAAATGATATAATCAAGGCTAGTTTACAAATTGAAAAACAGAAACAGGATGATGAAGATGTTAGAACAGGATATTAAAAAAGTTCTCTATTCAGCAGAAGACATTGTTGCCAAAACCAAGGAATTAGGTGCTCGGCTAACAGAGGACTATCAAGGGAAGAATCCTCTTTTGGTCTGCGTGCTCAAGGGGGCTGTTCCTTTTATGGCTGAATTGATTAAGCATATTGATACCCATATTGAGTTAGACTTTATGGTAGTGTCGAGCTATCACGGCGGTACAACCAGCAGTGGTGAAGTCAAGATTCTTAAGGATGTGGATACCAATATCGAAGGCCGTGATGTGATTTTTGTGGAAGACATTATCGATACGGGTCGTACCTTGCTCTATCTTCGCGACATGTTTAAATACCGTAAAGCCAGCTCTGTCAAAATTGCAACCTTATTTGACAAGCCAGAAGGTCGTGTTGTAGATATTGATGCAGATTATGTTTGCTACGATGTTCCTAATGAATTTATCGTTGGCTTTGGTTTGGATTACGATGAAAAATACCGTAACCTGCCCTACGTAGGTGTTCTCAAGGAAGAAATCTACACTAAATAAATAGAAAGCACATAGTTTTATATGAAAAACAATCGCAATTCAGGGTTTGTTCGCAATTCCCTGGTTTATATGTTATTGATTGTTTCTGTTGTCTTTGCCTTTCAGTTATATTTCCGAGGCTCTTCAGCAGAATCAACAACAATCACTTATTCTGAATTGATTGAACAAGTCAAGGATGGCAAGGTTAAATCAATTACCTATCAACCAAATGGCAGTGTGATTAAGGTCACTGGTAAATATAAGGAAGAACAGACAGTTGAATCCAAGGATGAATTAAGTTTCTTTGGTTCCTCAACAACAATCAAAGTTAAAAACTTTACTTCTACTCTATTGCCAAGCGATTCTTCTCTTCAATCCATACAAGATGTTGCTGAAGCTTCTGATACAGACTTGAAGGTTGTTCAAGAATCTTCCACAGGAACCTGGTTCTCAGTTGTAATCAGTCTCTTGCCAATTGGAGTCATGGTCTTCTTTATGATGATGCTGATGAACCAAGGCGGAGCAGGTGGACGTAACGGAGCTATGAGCTTTGGACGCAATCGTGCCAAATCACAGAACAAGGGTGATGTTAAGGTTCGTTTCTCGGATGTTGCTGGAGCTGAAGAAGAAAAGCAAGAACTGGTTGAAGTTGTTGATTTCTTGAAGGATCCTAAACGTTATAAGGCCCTTGGAGCTCGTATTCCTGCGGGTGTTCTCCTGGAGGGCCCTCCAGGAACTGGTAAAACTCTCTTGGCCAAGGCTGTAGCTGGTGAAGCTGGTGTCCCATTCTTTAGTATCTCTGGTTCTGATTTCGTAGAGATGTTTGTCGGTGTCGGTGCTAGCCGTGTTCGTTCCCTATTTGAGGATGCTAAAAAAGCAGAGCGGGCTATCATTTTCATCGATGAAATTGATGCTGTCGGTCGTCGTCGTGGTGCCGGCATGGGTGGTGGAAATGATGAACGTGAACAGACCCTTAACCAACTCTTGATTGAGATGGATGGTTTTGAGGGGAATGAAAGTATCATTGTTATCGCTGCAACTAACCGTTCTGATGTTCTTGACCCAGCTCTTCTTCGTCCAGGTCGCTTTGACCGTAAGGTCTTGGTAGGCCGTCCAGATGTCAAGGGTCGTGAGGCAATCTTACGTGTTCACGCTAAAAATAAACCATTGGCAGATGATGTTGACTTAAAAGTTGTTGCTCAACAAACTCCAGGATTTGTGGGTGCCGATCTTGAAAATGTCCTTAACGAAGCTGCTTTGGTTGCTGCCCGTCGTAACAAAACTAAAATTGATGCTTCCGATATTGATGAAGCGGAAGACCGCGTTATTGCAGGGCCTTCTAAGAAAGACAAACAAGTGTCTGAAAAAGAACGTCAGTTGGTTGCCTACCATGAAGCGGGACACACTATCGTTGGTCTTGTATTGTCAAGTGCCCGTGATGTCCACAAGGTAACGATTGTGCCTCGCGGTCGCGCAGGCGGTTATATGATTTCCCTTCCAAAAGAAGATCAAATGCTTCTTTCTAAGGATGAGATGAAAGAGCAACTTGCTGGTCTAATGGGTGGTCGTGTAGCAGAAGAAATTATTTTCAATGTTCAAACAACAGGTGCCTCTAATGACTTTGAACAAGCCTCTGCTATGGCGCGTGCCATGGTTACTGAGTATGGTATGAGTGATAAGCTTGGTCCAGTTCAGTATGAGGGTAGCCATGCTATGATGACAGGTCAACTTAGTCCTGAGAAGACTTATTCAGAGCACACAGCTCTTCTCATCGATGAAGAAGTTCGTGATTTGTTGAATGAAGCTCGCAATAAGGCTGCTGATATCATTAACGGCAACCGTGAAACCCATAAGTTGATTGCAGAAGCCCTGCTGAAGTATGAAACACTTGATGCTGCACAAATTAAATCACTCTACGAAACAGGTCACATGCCTGCTGGAACAGATGATGATGAAGAAGCACATGCCCTTTCATATGATGAAATCAAAGAAAAAATGACTGAATAAAAAATCAATCCTAGTCACTGACTAGGATTCAGACTGAAGACAAACATCATCGAGGTGTTTGTCTTTTGGCTCTTTGTCAACTGTAGTGGGTTGACTTATAGCTAACATCTGGAGAGAACAAAGATGTTCTCTCCTTTTTAATGTTCAAAGCAATAAGAATTTGTTTTTTAAAGTTTTCATCTTCCGAAGGCCAAAGGCATTTCTCTTAATGACCTTGATGAGATTGTTTGTCGCCTCTAATTTAGCGTTTGAGTAAGGAAGCTCTAAGGCATTGATAACCTTGTTCTTGTCTTTCAAAAAGGTTCTAAAGATCGTCTGAAAGATAGGATTCAAATTTGGCAGTGTCTCCTGTATCAGGTCAAAGAAATGCTAGGCCTGTTTCTCTTGAAATAGTAGACTTGTGAACACCTAGTTTATTAGCAATCTGGCAAGGTTTTAACCCTAATTCCAAATAAGTCTTTATCTTTATTCTCTCAGTTATGGTAAGATGTAAGTAGCACATGGATTTCCTCGTGCTCTGTTGATGTCGTTACTTACAGTTTACACGAAAGAAACCCTATGAGTTTTTTGTTGCACTATATTTTATAATTTATCACACTCAAAAAGCCCTATAATCTCTCCAGTGAAGTTACCCACTACAGAAATTGTAGAGCCTGTCTTTTTACATATTTTTATGTTGAATTTCAAAAATCCTTGCCAATATAATAAAACTTTGCTATACTAATAAAGTTCTCAAGAAGAGGACGAAGCAATGAAAAAAAATAGGATGAAAACAAGCAAAACTTGTTGACAAATAATTGATGATTTGCTAAACTAATATAGTTGTCTCGTGAGTGGGCAACG
>NZ_JBHRZV010000044.1:0-603 GCF_042649745.1 Streptococcus caprae
TTCAAAGGGCATCGTTGCCCACTCACGAGACAACTATATTAGTTTAGCAAATCATCAATTATTTGTCAACAAGTTTTGCTTGTTTTCATCCTATTTTTTTCATTGCTTCGTCCTCTGAAAGTTCTAAAATGAAGTTAGCCAGTTGAGAGTATGAAAAAACATCCCAGAGAGATATAATGTAGTTCACCACAAACACATTAAAAGGAACTCTGAAATGCAAAACCATTATACTACAAAAGGCAAACATTTAACACTAACAGAACGTCGTTTGATTGAACGATGGAAATCTGAAGGAATCAGTCATCGTCAGATTGCCGCTTTACTTGGAAAAGCCCCGCAAACGATTAACAACGAAATCAAACGAGGACTCGTTAGGCAACAAGTGCGTAAAGGAAAGTTTGAGAGGGTCTATCGGGCTGATGCAGCGCAAGCTACTTACGAGGAAAATAAATCAAAATCTGTTCGACCTGTGACTTTAACCAAGGAGCTGAAAGAGCGTATTATCCACTACTGGGAACAGAAATATTCGCCTGAAATGATGGTCATGGCTAAAGGCATCCCTGCCCCAATTTCCACCATCTACTACTGGATTCACCACGGACA
>NZ_JBHRZV010000045.1:0-90237 GCF_042649745.1 Streptococcus caprae
AACTCGTATTTTCATTGCCATAAACATAAAACGAGAGAAGACAAGTCCTGTCCTCTCTCGGTGTTAAATTGGTCAACCCACTACAGTTGACAAAGAGCCTCTTTTCCTTCTCTTTTTTCTCACTCTCCGATTTCTGGGCTCAAACCTAAAAAGGTCCACTGGACCTTTTTTCGCTTTTTAGTAATCTGGTCTTACAACACCCGTAACGGTTGCTTTGGTGGCTTCGTAGTCACCATCAACGACAACCTTGATGATGCGTTTAGCATCTTCTGCTGGTGCAGCAACCAGTGGCAAACGCAATGGTCCAACATTGAAGCCCATATAGTTGAGGACTGCTTTGACTGGCGCTGGACTTGGATAAGAGAAGAGGGCATTGACTTTCGGAATAAACTTGCGTTGAATGGTTGCAGCAGTTTTAATATCACTATTGGCAATGGCTTCAAACATGGCATGGATTTCATCCCCATTGGTATGAGAGGCAACAGAAATTACACCATCAGCTCCAAGATTCATGGCATGGAAAGCATCTCCATCTTCTCCGGTGTAAATAAGAAAATCATCAGGACGATTCTCAATCAAATAGGCAATATTTGCCAGTGTCGTACACTCTTTAACACCGATGATGTTTGGGTATTCCGCCAATCGCAACATGGTTTCTGGTGTCAACTCTACAACAACACGTCCAGGGATATTATAAACAATAATTGGCAAATCACTGGCATCTGCAATAGCTTTAAAGTGTTGGTAAAGTCCCTCTTGGGATGGCTTATTATAGTAAGGAACAATAGCCAAACCTGCTGCAAAACCGCCAAAGGCTGCGACTTCCTTGGCGAACTCAATCGAGTCACGGGTATCGTTAGTCCCTACTCCAGCGATCAAGGGCACGCGGCCTTGGACAATTTTTTGTACCGCCGCAAAGAGTTCCAACTCTTCATCGTGAGTCAATGTTGGACTTTCTGCAGTCGTCCCTGCCAATAGCAGAGCATCCGTATGGTGGGCCAAAAGGTGTTCAACCAAGTCTGGAAGGGCATCAAAATTGATAGAGCCATCTTCTTTAAAAGGCGTTACCATAGCCGTGATAATTTTGGCATTTCTTAATTGGTCAATGGACATAAACTTCTCCTATTCTTCATTTCGTGATACTAGAAAAGTTAGCCAAGCTAATTTTTCTAACTTGGCTGACTGTAACTGCGAGCATGGTGCTCCTTATTTCCATTCAAAGACCTGCTAGTTCCGATTCTTCATCTCTTTAACAATCTGATAAGCTCGTCCAAAGAAAATGAGACTACCTAACCCCAGCAAAATAGCTGGAGCGTTGACACCACCGATACTGTACAACCAGTAAACAAATCGGGGCAAGGCTTTTTCACCCCCTGTTGCCTCCCAGGCAAGAAGTTCTTGACGTCCCCACCAAGCTCCAACGAGAATGAAAAAACCAAAGATAAGACTCAAAACAAGTTGCGCCTTAGGGTTTTGAGACATCTTTTCTGCTATTTTTGATTCTGTTTTACTCATTGATGTAACCTTTCATTATTTCAACTCAAACACCAACTCGTCCGTCTTTCTGACCAAGCCACGTTCATGTAGGGTTTCAGCGATTTGGACGGAGTTCCAAGCGGCACCTTTAAGCAAGTTATCAGAAACAATCCACATGTGGATGCCGTTTTCCTTGTCCAAGTCCTTACGGATACGTCCAACAAAAGTATCACGACTATCCACGGCGTTAACTGCTTGAGGGTAGATTTGGTTGGCAACGTCGTCTTCAAGAACGGCACCTGGGAAAGCTGCAATCGCTTCTTTGACTGCTGCAATGTCTGCGACTTCCTTGGTCTCGATGTAAACAGACTCTGAGTGAGCTGACAAGACTGGAATACGCACACAAGTTGCAGAAACCGCGATGCTATCATCTTCCATGATTTTCTTAGTTTCATTGGTCATCTTCATCTCTTCATAGGTATAGTCGTTATCAGTGAAGACATCTATTTGTGGAAGAGCATTGAAGGCGATTGGATAATGTTTTTTATCCCCACCAGATGGAAGAATTTCCGCCTTAACGTCGCGTGGGTTGATACCGTCATTGACCACTTCTTTCAACTCACGTACAGTTTCATTGATGGCAGATTGTCCCGCACCAGAGACAGCTTGATAGGTTGAAACGATGATACGTTCCAAGCCCCATTGCTGACGAACAGGCTCAAGAGCAACCATCATTTGAATGGTTGAACAGTTAGGACAAGCGATAATTCCGTTATGGGCATCGAGGGCATGGGCATTCACTTCAGGCACAACCAATGGCACATCTGGATTTTGTCGGAAATAAGACGTGTTATCAACGACTACAGCTCCTGCCTTAACCGCGTATGGGGCAAACTTAGCTGAGACAGAACCACCTGCTGAGAAGAGGGCGATATCTACACCCTCAAAGGCATCTTCCGTTGTCAATTCAACCGTAATGTCTTGGCCCTTGTACTGGAGAACCTTACCTGCTGAACGTGAAGAAGACAAAAGGCGAACCTTGTCGATTGGAAGAGTTGACTCTTCCAGCATTTTAATCATACGTGTTCCAACGGCACCAGTGGCCCCAACAACTGCGACTGTATATCCCATAAATACCTCTTTAAGATAAGACGAACTTATCTTCGTAATTTTCTAAAAATTTGTAATATATTCATTATACACCATTTTCAATTGCTTGAAAAGGTATAAGTCAAATAAAAAATCTCCTATCGAAAGATAGGAGATTAGGGGCACTCTTAGAGTGAGCTGGACACGGTTCACACATGCCAGCAAGATCCGCTCCTGCGTTAATGACCTCCCCAGCGTCGAATGTTGCTTACGCAACGCTTCGGCTCATCGCATGACCCTAGTATAACAGAAATTGTCAGACTGTCAAGCATCTCGTTCATCTCTGCTCTGCTATTGCTTATTTACATAAGCGGAGCGATGGTCTTAGTCAGAACACCCGTCATTTTAGTTAAGATGGACATGGACTTGAGGGAATCGCGGGTAACCTCCTTAGAAACCGCCAAGGTCTCCTCAAAGTCCTGTTTAATGTCATCTAAAACTTCGGATTTATAGATGTAGCAACCACATTCGAAATGATGGTAGAGGCTCCGGTAATCTAGGTTGATCGTGCCAACCACTCCCTTTTGATCATCCGCCAAGAAAACCTTGGCATGGATGAAACCAGGTGTGTATTCATAAATCTTAACACCAGCATCCAAGAGAGCCGGATAATAGGTCTTGGCTAAGGCAAATGGAACAGTCTTATCCGGAATACCTGGCATAATAATACGAACATCTACTCCACGCTCAGCCGCAAACTGGATGGCATGCTCCAATTCACTGTCCAAAATCAAATATGGAGTCATGATGTAGACATAGTCACGCGCATGGTTAAGAATATCAATGTAGACATTTTCTCCCATCTTATCATTGTCGAGAGGAGAATCTCCATAGGGAACTAGATAACCAGTTGATTCAAACTGTTCATGAGTCTCAGGGAGATAACCTTCTAAAACAGGATTAGCTTCATTGTGAAACCACATTTGCATAAAAAGAACTGTGAAGGTATCGACTGCAGGCCCCTCAACCATAATTGCTGTATCCTTCCAGTGACCGAAGCGCTCCACATGGTTAATGTATTCGTCAGCTAGGTTGACACCACCTGTGAAAGCTACCTTACCATCAATGACTAAAATTTTACGGTGGTCACGATAGTTGTAATAGGTCGATACAAAGGGTGAGAGGCGACCGAAAGATTTAGCTTGAATTCCAAGCTTGGTCAAACGTTCATCATAGTCAAAGGATAAGGTTGAAAATTCATTCATACCATCGTACATAACACGAACTTCGACACCTTCTTTAACCTTCTGTTCAAGAATGGCCAAAATCTCTCCCCACATGATTCCTTCACCTATAATGAAATATTCTAGGAAAATGTATTTTTCAGCCTTGAGCAACTGCTCCTTCATCTCAGCAAATTTCGCTTCACCAGAAGGAAAATAGGTGACCCTACTGTGCTTATAAACCGGGTAATGTCCATCATTACGTGAGAAATAATTGACCAAATTATAGGTTGAGGTATGATTGTTTTTCAGTTCTTCAATAACCTCAGGACTCTGTTTCAGTAAATACTGAGTATCCCTAATAATCCGACGCATACCAAGTTTTAAACCATTGAAGCCAAAATCAACCTTAGTATATATCAAGAAGAGGCAGCCCAACCAAGGAAAAACGGTAATCAATAAGAGCCAAGTAATCTTTGAAGTCGTATTCATCCTACTATTGACCAAGTATAGAACGGTTCCAATTCGTAAGAAAATTTCTAGAACATCCAATTGAACATGGTACTGCTCCAACCAACGAAATGATGCCATGAGCATCATCAGTTGCAAGATAATAAGCAGGACAATGATGGTGGCTCGGCTGAAAATAACTCGCAAGAAACCAAATCGTCCCCTACTTAATAGGTAAACCACCCTATCTTTTTTATTCATAAAATCTCCTCACTCTCTAGTCGTCTATCAAACTATTATATCACAAAAATTATTACCTTATCTTGCACCAATTTTTATTTCCAGCATTCAGGAGTTTTCATCATAATGCATCAATGCAAGTAAAAAGTCCAGTTGACCAACAGCTGGACTTTTTAAACCTGACTAGAACAAACCTACAGCTGTACCATCTTCACGGACATCCATGTTGAGGGCGGCGGGTTCTTTTGGAAGACCTGGCATGGTCATAACATCACCAGTCAAGGCTACGATAAAGCCAGCTCCAGTCTTTGGCACAAATTCACGGACCGTAATTTCAAATCCTTCTGGCGCACCAAGGTCAACTGGATTGTCAGAAAAACTGTACTGGGTCTTGGCCATACAAACCGGCATTTTGTCCCAGCCCAAGTCTGCAAATTGCTTGAGTTGAGTCTTGGCCTTAGGGCCAAAGACTACTCCTCTTCCACCGTAAATTTCTGTGACAATTTTGGTCACTTTTTCTTCAAGACTATCTGAATCTGAATAGAGGCGAGTGTAGTTGGCTTGACCTTGCTCCACCACAGAAACCACTGTCTCAGCTAGGGCAACGCCACCAGCAGCCCCATCAGCCCAGACACTAGCTAACTCAACAGGCACATCGATACCCGCACAGAGCTCCTTGAGAAGGGCTACTTCTGCTGCTGTATCTGCGACAAATTCATTGATGGCAACAACCACTGGCACACCAAATTTACGGATGTTTGCCACGTGGCGCTCAAGGTTGGCAAATCCTGCACGAATGGCGTCTAGATTTTCCTCTGACAAATCAGTCTTAGCTACACCACCATGCATTTTAAGGGCACGAAGGGTGGCTACGATAACAACAGCATCAGGAGCCTTAGGCAGATTTGGCGTTTTAATGTTGAGGAATTTTTCTGCCCCCAGGTCTGCACCAAATCCGGCTTCTGTTACTGTATAGTCCGCCAATCGCAGAGCAGTCGTTGTCGCAAGGACTGAGTTACACCCATGAGCAATATTAGCAAAGGGACCACCATGAACCAGGGCTGGCGTCCCATAAATCGTTTGAACAAGGTTTGGCTTAAGCGCATCCTTAAGAATGAGCGTCAATGCCCCTTCAACCTTGAGGTCGCGAACATAAACTGGCTTACGATCATGAGTGTAAGCCACGACAATAGATGCCAGGCGTTCTTTCAAGTCTGCAAGGTCTGTCGCCAAGCAGAGAATGGCCATGATTTCTGAAGCCACCGTAATGTCAAAACCGTCTTCACGTGGAACACCATTTAAAGGACTACCTAGACCTACAATCACTTGACGAAGGGCACGGTCGTTGAGGTCGACCACCCGTTTCCAGATAACACGACGTTGGTCAATCCCGAACTCATTGCCCTGTTGAAGGTGATTGTCCAAAAGAGCTGACAAGGCATTATTGGCAGTCGTAATAGCATGCATGTCACCAGTAAAGTGGAGATTGATGTCCTCCATAGGAAGGACTTGGGCATAACCGCCACCTGCAGCACCGCCCTTGATTCCCATAACTGGCCCGAGTGAGGGTTCACGGAGGGCAATCATAGTTTTCTTGCCAATTTTATTAAGGGCATCTGCAAGACCGATTGACATGGTGGACTTGCCTTCACCTGCTGGAGTTGGGTTGATGGCTGTCACCAAAATAAGCTTGCCTGGTTCTTGATCCTTGAGGGCATTGATTTTCTCAAAGGAAAGCTTGGCCTTATACTTTCCATACAGTTCAATGTCATCAAATCCAATGCCAACTTGTTCAACAATCTCTGTGATAGGCTTGAGCTCAATACTCTGTGCAATCTCGATATCTGTTTTCATCTGTGACAGACTCCTTAAAAATTGATTTCTTTAAGTATATCAAAAAATCACTAAAAACGCACATTTTTAGTGATTGATTTTTTATTGTTCGTATTGTTAGGCGAAAACCACCGTTTTTTGAACTCTGTAAGAAAGGATAAAGAGAGAAATCTCGGTTATGAGCTTTGCTATCACCAGACCGATTCCGACGTTAACCAAACCTTGGATGAGCAAGTAATTACAAGTCAGAATAACCACTACCAACATGGCATAGCGGATGATTGACTTGAGAGGCGTATCAGTCTTCTTGAAAACGAGATTGGCGTTTAGGAAGCATTGCAAAGCAGCACTGAGGACACGCGCAAGAACTACTGATACCAAGAGATTTTTTGTGATTGCCATAAAGACAAAGAGTAAGATAGCATCAACTAGCGCTGCGGTCATTGCGGTGCCCGAAAACTTTAAAAAAGGAGCATAAATACGAATTGAATCTTGGATTGGTCTAAAGTGGGAACTTTTATTTTCTTCCAAATAGACAGTTTCAATGGGAACTTCGCTTAATCCGTAGCCTGCATTGTGAGCCTCCAAGAGCATGTTAAACTCATATTCAAATCGGTCACCCTCCAAGGTCAACAACCAAGGAATCATACTGGCTGACAGCCCACGTAGGCCGGTTTGGGTATCAGTTATTTTTTCACCGGTCACAAGACCAAACAGGCCAGCTGTTACCTTATTGCCAAATTTACTACGGGCAGGAACCTTACCAACAAAGGCACGCGCACCAAGAACAATCTTATCAGCTTGCGTTTGACCGACACGGGCCACGCGGACAATATCCTTAATCAAGTGCTGACCGTCACTATCGACTGTCACCATATAGTTATCTGCTTCGCCATGGTCCTGAATATAGGTAAAGGCTGTCTTAAGTGCTGCACCCTTGCCCTTGTTGATTTCATGTGTGAGGACTGTCGCCCCTAGCCGCTCAGCCTCATGAAAATAAGTGTCGTAGCCAACACCACTGCCGTCATTGATAACAAGCATAGATGCGTCACTAATCTTGTTGGTAATGTCTTGAATAAGCTTAATCAAACGCTGATCTGGTTCGTAAGATGGGATGATAATATACATAGAGCCATTTCCTTTCTGACAGACCACGGTTGATAAAACCTCAGTCTGAACCTGACCTCATCTTTCCTGAATGAGGTATCCTTATTTAACTACCTTTATTTTAAGGGGATTCCCTAAAACCAACCTAAATTATTCCTAAAAGAAGGCTTAAATTCAGATTTTTAAGCGCCAAATTTTGTTTTCCATTCTATCAAATGCACAAATGCAAAATACATCTACAATAGCCTCAGCCACCTTCCTTTGTTCACTCCAAACTTTGCTTTGTAATAAGGAAAAAGCTGAGCTTTGAACTCAACTTTTTCGTCAATAGATTAAACTGTTGCTTGAGGCTTAGGAGCCAGGAGAAGTCCTACAAGAAGACTCAGTACAAAGAGTACACCTGCAGCAATCCAGTAAGGTTGGTCTAGGGTTGTGGTCCGCCCAGAGACTTCAATAATGCCCTTGCAGAGACAGCCACTGACAATCGTTGCTATGGTGACATTGAAAAGTTGTGTCGACAGACGATTGGTCATCCAGGTCATTCCAAGCTGGGCCAAGAGATAAAGCAAGGCTCCAACCAAAGGCGCTAGAAACATGAAACGCATGTAAAGTGAAGACTCACCATAACTAAACTTTTCATAGACGAAGGTAAAGATGGTGCAAAATAGGGCAATCCCTATCAAACTAATCATAGATTTTGAGTATGTTTTTTTAGTAACCGATGTAAACAATATCACTCACCGCTCTTTCTTTAATAGTTGTTCCGTTTGTGGTTGGTTTGTTGACGACTTGGCCGTTGAAGTACATGGTTGATGAACCACCTCCATCAAGGTTATAGGCTGTTGTCACGCCATATGACTGCATGAGCTCTGCCATTTCATAAAGAGTTAAACCAGCTGATTCATCGCTCCGACCATCTGAGACGATGACGATGTAGTGGAGGCTGCCGTCAGATTCTTCAATAATACCGATGGCTGTCCGTGGATTATCTGCCATGGCTTGACCAACTTCTTCTGAGGTAGAGACTGCAATTTCACCATTTTTTACAAGTGTTGGTCCAAAGGCAAAGGTTTGAACAACACCACTGTCCAGCAATTCCTGAGCTGTCGTGTCGGATTCGTTTACGGTCCCAAAGCTACCATCTGAGTAAACAACCAGGTCTTCGTAATCAGAATTGCGTGAACTATCCCTGTAGAGAACCCCATTTTTGATGACATAACCTGTCGAGTTAGCGCCATAGTAATCACCGTTTATGGCAAAGATAGCATTATTGCTTGCTGCTATGCTGGAGGTCGTAGCCGTTACATTTGTCCCATAGGTGTCATTGGCCAAGGCTGTTTTCAGATAAGACGCATCGGACACTTGGATGTCCGCCACGTAATAAGTCGTGTCGTCTGTCTGACCAGTCGTAATGGTCACAGAAATGTTGTCATCCTTGTAAGAGGTATCTGTTTGTGTGACCTCACCTGTACTAGTCGAAGTCGTGGAACTCGTCGGAGATGAGCTTGTTGAACTGGTGCTACTGTTGCTTGTGGTCGCCTGCACCGTTGAAATAGCTTCAGACAAAACAAAGGTCTTTAGGAGGGTATAGGTACTGGCCGATAGCAGAGCTGCCGAACACAGTAAGGTAAAAAAATGTTTCTTAAAAAATCTCATGGAAACTCCTTATCAAATCTTGATGGGCCTATCATACGCAACCAGTATAAAAGAAACCTTAAAGTAAACTCGATATCAAAAATCGTTAAGCTTACCTTAAGAAATCACTGTTTTTAACCAATTTTTTAGGTTTACGAAAAAGGGCTTTTTGTGTACAATATTCCTATGAAACCAATGAACATTCTTATCACGTCTGGCGGGACAACGGAACTCATCGATGATGTCCGTGGCATTACCAATCACGCCAGCGGTCACTTAGGTAAAATCATGGCAGAGCATTGCCTCAAGGAAGGCCATCAGGTGACCCTCGTGACAACTAAAGAGGCCGTCAAACCTGAAAAACAGGCAAACTTGACCGTCGTCCTCATCAGCGATGTAGCTTCCCTTATGGAAACCCTTAAGCCCTTGGTTAAGTCCCATGATGTTCTGATTCATAGCATGGCTGTGTCTGACTACACCCCAGTCTACATGACTGACCTGGATGAACTGCAGACAGTCAGTGACCCTGCTCTGCTATTGACCAAGAAAAACACGGAGAAAAAAATCTCCTCAAACTCGGATGTCCAAGTGCTTTTCCTGAAAAAGACGCCAAAGGTCATCAGCCATGTCAAGGAATGGAATCCAACTATCAAGCTCGTTGGGTTTAAACTGCTAGTTGATGTAACTAAAGAAGAACTCTTCAGCGTCGCCCGCAAGAGTCTGATTAACAACAAGGCTGACTTTATCGTAGCCAATGATCTGACAGAGATTGATGCCAAGCGTCACCATGCCTACCTGGTTGATGAAACCAACGAGACTCTAGTAACGACCAAGCAAGCCATCGCTGAAATGATTTTGAAGAGGGTATCTCATGACTAATCCAAGATCCAAACGCATCACCTTAGCCGTGACTGGCTCCATATCAGCCTATAAGGCTGCGGATTTGACCTCTGCTCTCGGCAAACTCGGATACGAGGTTCATGTTCTTATGACTGAGGCTGCGACTGCCTTTATCACACCCCTGACCCTCCAGGTTCTGTCCAAAAATCCTGTCCATCTCGATGTGATGGAGGAAAAAATAGCAGAGCAGATCAACCATATCGAACTGGCCAAGCAGACAGACCTCTTTCTCGTCCTGCCAGCCTCTGCCAATACCATCGCGAAACTCGCTCATGGCATGGCCGATAACATGGTAACCTCTCTTGCTCTTGCCCTACCAGAGGAAGCCATCAAGGTTGTTGCTCCTGCTATGAACACTAAAATGTACGACAATCCCTTGACCCAACGTAACCTTGCGACGCTCAAGGAACTGGGTTATCGAGAAATCGAACCAAAATCTGCCCTTTTGGCCTGCGGCGATATCGGTCGCGGAGCTCTGGCAGATATCCCCCACGTTATTGAAATTATTGAGGAGATTTTCCATGCGCCATAAGCAATCCCAAACTGTCTCGACCATTGCCATCTTTTTTGCAGTTATGTTGGTCATCCACTTTGTCAGTTCGACCATTTTCAACGTCCTGCCAGTCCCAATTAAACCAACCCTGATTCATATTCCCGTTATCATCGCTTCTATCCTTTACGGCCCCTGTATCGGAGCTAGTCTTGGGGCACTTATGGGAATCATCAGCGTAGTCACCAACACTGTCATCCGCTTACCGACCAGCTACCTCTTTTCACCTTTTGTAGAAAATGGTAATGTTTACTCGTTAGTTATTGCTATGGTGCCTCGGATTCTTATCGGAATAACTCCCTATTACATCTACAAACTCTGGCCAAGTAAACCCGGCACCTTCCTTGCAGGAGCCATCGGTTCCCTGACCAATACAGTATTTGTCTTGGGTGGTATTTTCATCCTATTTGCCAATGTTTATAACGGGGACATTCAAAAGCTCCTTGCTGTTGTCATAGGAACTAATTCTGTGGCAGAAATGCTGATTTCAGCTTTCTTCACAGGTCTTGCGGTACCTAGGCTCAGTCGGTTAAGAAAATAGATAATAAAAACTAGGTTCGAAATCAGAACCTAGTTTTTATTATCTATTTTAACTTTGGCCAATACTCTTTATTGGCTTCATACAACTCATCTAATACTTTCTTACCAACAGTATAGTTTGGGATTGTTTTATTCAACATTACTGCTTCCAAAGCTGTTTGATAAGAACCTGTCAAAGCTGCATCCACTGTCTTTTTCTCATAGGCTTTTTGCATTTCCATCAGTCCTTTTTGGAAGGTTGGAATACTACCGATATTGATAGTTTCAGTTCCCATGCTACCGACATAAGCAGGTACTTCAACCACCGCTTCTGGATCGAAGTTTGAAATAGCGCCATGGTTTTTCTTATTGACTGTGAAGCGTTCACGGGTATTATGAATAATGGCATAAGCAATATCCACAATGTAATTACCGTGCACACCTGCATGAAGTGAGGAATCTTTGGCAGTTCCTGCAGCAATTACGCGACGACATTCTTCGTAGATCCGTTTTTCACGTCCCTGCATAACATAGTCCCCACGTGTAAAATCAATATCATCATGTGCTAACATTTCATCTGGTGTTAAATAATATTGCAAATAACAGTTAGGGAAGTAATCAGGGAATCGCTTAAAGAGACCAATCATCTGTTTATAAGTATCAATCCAGTACTGGTCTGCCTTGGTTTCTTCGTTGGACTGGAGAAGTGTGTCAATCTTACCTGACACTACATCTTCTCGTAATTGTGGAAGAAGGTCTTTGCCCTTTTCATCATAGACATTTGTCCACCAACCGAAGTGATTCAGACCAAAGTATTTGAAAGTCAAATCGCGTAGGTCTTTATTGAAGTACTTGGCAATCGCACCCTCAATAGAAATTGGCATGTCACAGATACAGAGCACTTTTGCCTCTGGAAACTCACGGTAAATGGCTTCTGACAGAATCGCTTCAGGATTGGTATAATTCAGAATCCAAGCATTTGGACAGAGTTCCTTAACCTTACGAATGATTTCCATCACTGCTGGAATAACACGCATGGCAAATGAGAATCCACCTAAACCGCAGGTTTCTTGACCAACAACACCATTTCGAATACAAATTTTTTCATCAATAGCTCGTTGACGATTCAGACCTGGACGAATTTGCATAAAAAGGTAATCAGCACCCGTAAAAGCTTCATCAATATCTGTTGTGTACGACACATTCACTGGTGAGCCTGTTTCAGCATAATACATCTTCGTGTACTGACCTAGTAGGGAAACACGTTCCTCGTCAATATCGTAGAGAACTAAGTCCGTTAAATTGAGTTCTTCCGAACGTTGACGTAATACTTCTAAAATTCCTGGTGATTGAGTAGACCCTCCGCCTACCATAACAAATTTATGTCCCATAGTTGTTCTCCTTTTCTTTTATGAATTCAAATACTCTTCAATTTGTTCACGAACTTTTTCCACACCTAGTCCAATAATAATCTGGATATGTTTGCCTTTATCGACAATACCAGATGATTTAACCTGATTTTTCAGAATCCCCATATCAACCTTGCTTTCATCCTTGATGTCAACCCGCAAACGTGTATAACAATTGATGATGTTAGCAATGTTATCCTTACCACCAAGACCAGCAACAATTGTTTCTACTTGTGAGTCTACAGAAGATGGTGTAGTGGCCTCTGTAGAAGGAATAGGTAAATCAAGGTGTTCTTCTGCTATATCTTCCCGTCCAAGTGTTGGAATATTAAGTTTGATAATGAGGTAACGGAAGACGAAATACTCCATGAGAGCTGTGATGACAAAGACAACTGGAATCCAGTATTGCTTACCAAGAGAAGTTGGGAAGGCAAAACTATTGATGATCATGTTGATACCAGTATCGAACTGAATAGAGATACCAATGAGATTTGTAATCAATAGGCTCAATCCATAAACAATTGCATGAGCAAACCACAGAACGGGCGATAAGAAGAGGAACAGGAATTCAAGAGGTTCTGTCACACCAGCCATAAATGCTGTTACAACAGTTGGGATCAAGATAGATGCAACTTTCTTACGATTTTCAGGTCTAGCTGTTTTCCAAAGAGCAAATGCAATACCGATAGGAAGTGAAATAGAACCAAAGTTAGACAAATAACCAATAGATGGGTGCATGCTTGTGATAGAACTTGCATTTCCAAGTTCTGCCAACCAAATATTAAAAGCACCATTTTGCATTTGACCTGCAATTTCAGCAGTACCACCAAGTGGTGTGTAGAACAATGGCATCCAGAGGAAGTGATGCAAACCAAGTGGCAATAACATACGGTTCAGGAAACCATAGAAGAAGAAGCCTAGAGAGCCTGAAGTTGTCGTAGTGGCAACAACTGCTTCAACAATCGAATTAACAACTGGCCAAATATAGGTTGTTACAATAGCAAGTAAAATTGTTAGGAAAATCAGAATAATGTAAACTGACTTGGTTCCTTCATACGGTGAAAGATACTTGTGTAGCTTGATTTCGCCAAATTTATTGACCATAACACCGACAAGGCAACCTAGCATAATCCCAAGGAATACACCCATGTCTACAACCTGCATACCAAAGACCATACCTTGACCAGTACCATAGAGCCCAAACTCACCTGCTTCTGCAAGTCCATTGGTCAATGTCAACCAAGAATTATTGGCATACAAGAATACAAGAAAAGTGATAATCCCTAGAATGGCTGCATCCGTTTTGTATTTTGGTTTGGCAAGAGCTGTAGCAATCCCCACACAGAAGATAACACTCAATTGACCAATCATACCACCTGATAAAATATTAAAGACAAAATTTCCGATATTCTTTGTAAAATCTGGCATGAAGTCTAGCTTCAAAATAGCACAGATAGAGAGTACAATCCCTGTAACCGCCATGAACAAGACTGGCTGAATAATCGCCTTAGAAAAGACACTGGCTGATTTCATCATTTTTTCTTTCATGATAAACCTCTTAACTTATGATATAGTCGTGCCATAATGGCAAAGTTGAATCTGATAGTCGTTAAATACTGCAGCAACATCCTTGTCACACAAAAGAGAGACTTCTTTAACGCGTGCCACATTAAAGGAAGAATTAAAATAGAGAATTTCATCGACATAGGCTGGATGTACCATTAGCTCTGTAATGGCATTGTCCTCTACTTGATTTAAAACTGCTCTAATTTCATCCAGACAACCTGGCTTGAGTTCCTCAAAGCTATGTGATAAATTTCGAATGTTGGGATAATTGGTTAAATCCAGAAAACCAGTTGCTCCAATTTGATAAGGGAGTGAAACATTTTTTTCCAAATCATAAGCATTACGTATCGGTAGTTGATACTTCTGAGCAATCCTCTCTGTAATGGCTAGATTTTCAGGAAAAGTATGTAAGTGATGATGACTGTCGATATGAGTTGGCTGTAATCCTTTCTCAAGAAGATAATCAATTTGGTGACACCATTCCTCAAATATTTCTTCATCATCTATCTGAGAACGCTGGTCATGGTATTCTTTAAGAGAATAAAATCGTCCATTCTGACTAATCGTCTTTCCTTTCGTTATTGCGTGACCGCAAGTTAGTACCATATGTACCCCAACTCCTAGACCCGGATTTTGCTTGGCTAATTCCACTGCTTCTAAACATCCCGGCATGTTTGCCATCAAAGTGGTCGAAGTTAAAATACCATCTTGATAAGCTTTTACAATACCTGCATTGACAGCTGGTGAATACCCAAAATCGTCGGCATTGATAATAACTTGTTTCATGGCTGTCCTCCTTTCTGATAGGACTGTTTATAGTGTTGTTTCGTATCTGATCATTTACTTCACATGCTAAGTATAGTATAATTAGAAAACGCATACAATACTTTCGCAACTGTTTGGAAGTTTTTCCATCCTTTGAAAATATTTTCATTGAAAGAGAAAATTATTATGACACATTTATCTCATATTGATAGACTTTTTCCAAATAACACTTTGCACCCTGAAGATGGTGATGTTATCCAAAATATACTAACTATGATTTTGAATCATGAAAACCTTGATATTAGAAATATTGCACAAGAAAACTTTACTTCCCCCTCTTCTATAAGTCGCTTAGCTAAAAGAGCCGGATTCAGTCATTTTAAAGAATTTATTTTCTATCTTTCACAAACACAAGCCCAGCAACAGAAAAATTTTTTAGAATCATTACCTTTTGCTAGTTCAACCTCTAGTTGGGAAGCAATCGGAAAACAATTAGAGAAAGCATTTACAGAGAAAAAAGTTTTTCTTTTTGGTGAAGGCTTTTGTCAGTTTCTCGTAAGCTACACTTATCGAAAACTATTATTAAAAAAGATTTATTCCGCTGATTTAGATGGAGTTGAAGTTAGTACGGTTTCCGACGATACCCCTCACACCCTAATTACTTTTTCTCACTCTGGCGAAAACAAAAGAGGCCTACAAAAAATCACAGCCTGTCAAAATTTAGGAGGTTGTACAATTGCAATTACAGCTTCGCCAAATAGCAGCTACACTAAAGTAAGTGATTACTGTATTTTAGTAGAAAATCAAGCCGCAACGACTGATTATGAAAATCAAAATTTAAATTTTTTCTTTGGTAACACCCTCAATTTAATGGAGTTTCTCATTGATAAATACTCTAATTAGTATTACTATTTTCTGAAAATCCTGCTTTCTTTTTCTAAAGACTTATGTTATAATGAAAGCGTTTAAAAGATACTTTAAAGGAGACCGCTATGTCTTATAATGAAAACTATGACAAATGGCTTGAGTTTACTGAACTTCCAGCCTATCTCCGCGATGAATTGGTCGCTATGGATGAGAAGACTAAAGAAGATGCCTTCTATACTAACTTGGAATTTGGTACGGCTGGTATGCGTGGTTATATCGGTGCTGGAACCAACCGCATCAACATCTATGTGGTCCGCCAAGCAACAGAAGGTCTAGCTAAGTTGATTGAGTCCAAAGGTGATGAAGCTAAAAAACGTGGGGTTGCTATCGCCTATGACTCTCGCCACTTCTCCCCTGAATTTGCGGAAGATTCTGCTCGCGTATTGGCTGCACATGGCATTAAGGCCTATGTCTTTGAGGCTCTTCGCCCGACACCCGAATTATCATTTGCAGTACGTCATCTCAATGCCATTGCTGGTATCATGATTACGGCCAGCCACAATCCAGCACCATTTAACGGCTACAAGGTTTATGGTGAAGATGGCGGACAAATGCCTCCTGCTGATGCGGATGCTTTGACTGACTACATTCGTGCAATTGAGAATCCCTTCACGGTTACTGTAGCTGACCTTGACCAAGCTAAGGCTGAAGGCCTTATCGAAATTATCGGCGAAGCTATTGATGCTGAGTACCTCAAGGAAGTCAAGGATGTAAACATCAACCAAGACCTGATCAATGAATTCGGTAAAGACATGAAGATTGTCTACACTCCGCTACATGGTACAGGTGAAATGTTGGCTCGTCGTGCCCTGGCCCAAGCTGGTTTTGAGTCTGTACAGGTTGTTGAAAGTCAAGCCAACCCAGATCCAAACTTCTCAACCGTTAAATCACCAAACCCTGAAAGCCAAGCTGCCTTTGCCTTGGCTGAAGAACTCGGCCGTCAGGTTGATGCAGACGTTCTCGTCGCAACGGACCCTGATGCTGACCGGCTCGGCGTTGAAATCCGTCAAGCAGATGGTTCTTACTGGAATCTTTCTGGAAACCAAATCGGTGCTCTCATCGCCAAATACATTCTTGAAGCCCACAAGCAAGCAGGTACCTTACCTGCCAACGCTGCCCTGGCTAAATCAATCGTATCAACTGAGTTGGTGACCAAGATTGCTGAAAGCTACGGTGCAACCATGTTTAACGTCTTGACTGGTTTCAAATTTATCGCTGAAAAAATTCAGGAATTTGAAGAAAAACATAACCACACTTATATGTTTGGTTTCGAAGAAAGCTTTGGCTACTTGATTAAACCATTCGTTCGTGACAAGGATGCCATCCAGGCTGTCCTCCTCGTAGCAGAGATTGCTGCCTACTACCGCTCTCGTGGCCTGACCCTGGCAGATGGCATTGATGAAATCTACAAGGAATATGGTTACTTCGCAGAAAAAACTATTTCTGTAACCCTGTCTGGTGTGGATGGTGCCGCTGAGATTAAGAAAATCATGGACAAATTCCGTGATAATGCTCCAAGTCAATTTAACCAAACGGATATTGCCATCACAGAAGATTTCCAAGCATGCACGTCAACAGCAGCTGACGGCACAGTGACTTCACTGACAACACCACCAAGCAACGTCCTTAAGTACACCTTGGCAGACGATAGCTGGTTTGCTGTTCGACCTTCTGGTACAGAACCAAAAATCAAGTTCTACATCGCAACTGTTGGTGACACACTGGCTGAAGCCGAAGAAAAAATTGCTAACATCGAAGCTGAAATCACTGCATTTACAAGCTAAATTGATAGCCCTCACTAAACTCCCAGTCTTATGATTGGGAGTTTTTTCTCTTATAGTTTAAAACTATATCCAAGACCTCTTAATAACTATTTTTCAAAACAATATCTTTAAGCTAAAATAAGATTATCTTAGAATGAAGAGGTAAATATACATGGCTAAATCAAAATTTCAATTAGTTGGTTCACTCCTACGTCCAGCAGATCTGCTAGACTTTAAAAATAAAATTGAGCACCGTGACGACATCCACTACCCATTCTACCAAGACTTTGATGGATACAAGGAAACTGAACGTGCTAACATCAAGCAAGTTGTAGCCGACCAAAAAGCAAACGGTATCGACATCGTTACCGACGGTGAGTATTCTAAGTCAATGTGGCATTTGGACTTTGTTTGGGGACTTAAAGGAATCGAGCGTTACATTGCTGAGCACGGTTACACTTTCAAAGACCATGATGGGGGCTCTTATGAAACACGTAAAGATATTGGCATCCGCATCACTGAGCCTCTTTCAGGGAAAAACCACAACTTCATTGACATCTACAAATTGGTCAAAGCAGAGGCAGGCGATACCGATACAAAATTAACTGTTTGGGGCCCTGCCCATGCCTATACTGAACTCGCTATTTTTGACGGACTTCATGGGGAAGGCCAAGTCTACGCTACTGCTGAAGACTTGAAAAATGGTCTAATCTCAGCCTACAAAGAATTCTTGGACGACTACAAGGCTGCTGGTGGAGAAGTCATTCAATTTGACGATTGCCTCTGGGAACTCTTTGATGAAACGAATCCAAACTCCTTCTTTGCAGCAGGTAACGCAGCTCTGACAGATTTGGCGGATGAGTTTGTCGCTATCAATAATGAAGTTGTTGATTACGCTCACTCTATCGGTCTTAAGGTCTGGACCCACAACTGCCGTGGAAACTATGAAAGCCGTCACGCTTCTGGGGGAACCTACGAAGCCATCGCTACAAAATTCCTTGGAGACCAACACTATGACCGTTTCTTCCTCGAATGGGATGATGAACGTGCTGGTGATTTGAAGGCCTTGGAAAGCTTAAAAGACAAAAATGCTGAAGTTGTTCTCGGTTTACTTTCTAGTAAAACTCAAACACTAGATGACGAAGAACGCGTCCTCAATCTGCTTGAACAAGCCAGCACTATCCTACCAAAAGAGCGTCTGCTCCTCTCACACCAATGTGGTTTTGCATCATGTGATTCAGGAAACGAACTCTCCGTTGAACAACAATGGGCAAAAATCAAACAAGGTCAAGAAATTGCTGCCAGATTCTGGACTGAGTAAAGCAAAAACTTCCAACTTTACTGAGGTTGGAAGTTTTAATTTTTCATGAAAAAAGAGCAGAAAAACTGCTCTGAAAAGTTGGCTAGGTCTGGGCCATCTGCATTTGATAATAGACTCCTTTTTTAGCCATGAGTTCCTGGTGGTTGCCGTATTCAACGATGTCACCAGCCACCATGACCAGGATCAGGTCCGCAGTCTGAATGGTGGAGAGGCGATGGGCAATGATAAAGCTGGTCCGTCCCACCATCAGTTTCTCAAAAGCCTGCTGTACCAGGAGCTCTGTCCGGGTATCAATCGAGGATGTCGCCTCATCCAAAATCAGGATTTTAGGAATATTGAGGAAAATCCGTGCGATGGTTAAGAGCTGACGCTGGCCTTGTGACAGGGAGGAACCATTGTCCTTGAGGATCGTATCATAGCCATTCGGCAACTGACGAATGAAAAAATCTACGTTGGCCGATTTAGCTGCTACCACCACTTCTTCTCTGGTCGCATCTGGCTTTCCATAGGCGATATTGTCATGGATGCTGGCTTCCTTGAGCCAGGTTTCCTGCAAGACCATACCGATTTGCTGGCGGAGGCTTTGCCGGGTGTAGGCGGTGGTCGGTGTCCCATCCAGACGGATTTCTCCACTCTCTAGGTCATAGAAACGCATGAGGAGATTGATGAGGGTGGACTTGCCGGCACCTGTTGGACCAACTATGGCCACCTTGGCACCAGCCGGGATGGAGATTGATAAATCCTCGATGAGGGGCTTATCCGGCTCATAGCCAAAACCGACCGATACAAAGTCAATCTGTCCTACAAGGCCATCCTCACTTAGCTCAGCTGTGCCTGTCTCTGCAAAGTCAGACTGGTCCAGAACAGCATAGAGGCGTTCCGCACAGGCTAGTGAGCTCTGCAATTCCGTCAAAACCGAAGAAATATCATTAAAAGGCTTGGTGTACTGGGTGACATAATTGAGGAAGGTGGTCAGCTCTCCCACAGTAAAGGCACCTGACATGATCCGTAAGGCCCCCACTCCCGTCAACAGTCCGTAAATCAAGGCGTTGATAAAGCGGGTCGTCGGAGGCACGGTAGAGGAGTAAAAAATGGCCTTTTGCGAAGCTGTCATGTAAGCCTCATTGGATTTAGAAAAAGCAGCAATCGCTTCTTCCTGGGCATTAAAAGCCTGCAAGAGACTTTCCTGGGAGACCATTTCCTCAATTAGCTGGGTTTGTGCCCCCCGCGTCTGCGTTTGTTCTTTGAAAAAGTGATAAGACTTGGTTGCGATAAAGCGAGCCAAAAGCAAGGACAGAGGTGTCAGGACAAGAACCATGACCAGCATGAGCACATCTAACTTGGCCATAAAGACGATGGTCAAGAGAATGGTTAAGATTCCCGTTAAAAACTGATTAAAGACCATGATTAGTCCTGTAGACAATTGCTCGCTATCTGCCGTTACCCGGCTGACCATGTCGCCAACGGATTGGCGGTCTAGGTAGGACAAAGGCAGGCGGTGCACCTTAGCTAGGACGGCTTGACGGAGCTGCTGGATATAGCCAAATACCATGCGGTTGGTCAACAAGGGATTGATCCACTGCAGAAGCGTGTTGACCAAGATAACCAGGACCATCTGTCCAAGAATAGCAACCAATTGTGCTTGAAAACCAGCGGTCAACAGACTATCCACAGCCCTTCCAATCAGAACAGGGAGATAAACGGTCAATCCAACCTGCAAACAGGTTCCAATCAGGGCAAAAATGACAAGGAAGCGTTGGGCGAAAAGCTGGCGCAACAAACGAGATAAACTCTTAGATTGTTTGGACATCGTAACCTCCTTTCTACACCTGCTGGGACTCATGGATCTCTCGGTAGACTGGACAGGTCATTAGAAGCTCTTCATGGCTACCAAAACCAACCTGTTTCCCCTCATCGAGCACCAAAATCTTATCCAAGCTCTGGAGACTACGCGTGCGCTGGGAGACCATGACAAGGGTGACAGCCATCGCTTTTAGAGTGGTCAAGACCTTGCTCTCCGTCAAGTAGTCCAATGCAGATGTGGAGTCATCAAGCACCAAAAACGGACGCTCTTGCATCAGGCTTCTGGCAATCGTTAGCCGCTGGCGCTGGCCACCGGAGAAATTACGACCAAAAGCTTCCACCGGTGCTTCGAGGCCGCCCTCTTTCTCCGCCACAAATTTCTTGGCTTGGGCTTTTTCAAGTACCTGCCAGACTTGGTCGTCTGAGACTGGTTCGTTGCTGAGACCCAGCATGAGATTGCTACGGACTGTTCCCTTAAAGAGCTCGGCTTTTTGAGGAACAAGGCCCACCCACTGCCGCCAGTCAGCAATGGTTCTTGGACTCTGACCATTGGCGAAGATCTGGAGGCGTCCACTAGTAGGTTGATACAAATGGCAGAGCAGCTGGACCAGGCTGGTTTTACCAGAGCCCGTTCCTCCGATAATACCAAGGCTCTCTCCTTTGGCAAGCTGGAAGTTTAGATTCTCCAGAGCCGGCTCATGGGCCTCGGGATAGCTGAAATAGAGTTCTGCAACATCCAGAACCAGGTCTAAAGAAACAGCTTCAGGCAGGGGTTGGTTGAGGTCTTCTGAGGTTTCTGAGAAGATAGCCGATACCCGCTTGGCGGATACAAAAGCTTGACTGAGATTGGTCACCAAGATGGCAACCTTGAGCAACTCAGTCAAAATTTGCAGGAGGTAGTTGACCAAGGCTACCAAGGTTCCCTGGCTCATAGAACCACCACCGACCTGCATACCTCCTTGCCATAAGACAATGAGCAGGGTGACATTAACGGTTAAGAAGGTCAGGGGTGCGACCAAGTTAGACAGATTTCCTGCCTTGATTTGAAGGCTAGTGTAAGCTTGATTGGTCTCTTGGAAGGCCTGTTTCTCCCGTTCTACTTGACCAAAAGCCCGAATAACCCGCATGCCTTGCAACTGCTCGCGGGTTTGATTGACCAGTGTGTCCAACTTCTTCCGAATGGTCGCATATAGAGGATTGAGCAGGCGAGCCACCGCAAATACGATAACAAAGAGAACTGCCACCATGACTAGGAAATACAGGGACAGGTGCGCATCAATGCTAAAGGCCATGATAATGGCACCAAAGACAATGATTGGTGCCCGTAAAAACAAGCGCAAGAAAATATTAATTCCTGTCTGAATCTGCAGGGTATCCGCAGTTAAACGTGCAACGAGACTAGAAGTCCCAATTTGATCCCGACTTTCCTTGGGAAGGGACATGATTTTTTCAAACAGGTCCTGATTAAGCTGTTTGGTAAAACCGACTGCACTCTTGGACGACACATATTGGGCAATCAGAGCCACCAAAATCCCCAAGGCTGCCAATCCAAATAGAATGCCAATCTGTTTGTTCAGTTGCCCTTGGTCACCGCTAGGAATCGTATGGTCGATAATGCGGGCAATCACCAGAGGTACCAGCAATTCAAACAGGGCTTCAAAGAGTTTAAATAAGGGACCGAGAATGGTTTCTACGATATACCCCTTAAAATATTTCAGTAAATCCTTCATGTATTCCTTTCATAACCAGGCCATTTTACATCAAAATGGGAGCGGGACCGAACTCAAAAAATTTGAAAGAGTTCTTCGCTCTTATATTTCTAGGCTCAGGCTAAAACGGTCAATCCCTAGACCGTTTAGCACTGACATTGTCAGCACTATTTCCAACTTCCAAAGGTCTATTCACAGACCTTTGAAACTCCCACCTTGCATAGCTCAACGGGCTTGGAGCCTTTTGAGATTGGCCGCTAGGGCTGTCAGAGCTGACGAAATCAGAGCATTATAGTCCACTCAAAAGAAGCTGCAAACTTTTGTCCTAGCCTCCCTCTCTGATTTATACTCACTTAAAATCTCATTAGACAAGGCAGCTTGATACAGACATAACTGGAGTTAGGCAAGGAAACCGAATAACGAATAGCTTTGATTTTGGAAGAGTATTAATCGTTCAAAAACAGACGCACAACCTGAATCAAGAGGCGGTTGACACGCACTTCCTTAGCATAATAGATATTCCCACCGTTCTTGTACAATTCACCACCACCATAAACAAGGGCAATTGGATTATAGTAACGGTATGTTTCGCCAATCGTATTGCCAAGACTCGGTGCGACAACCTCGCGCGAATAGCTACGCGCTAGCTCAACTGTTGATACACCCCCATTTTTAGCCACGTAGTTAATGTAATTCTGGCCAAAATTATAGGCCTGTACCGCTGTCCAAACATCGACTCCTACTTCTTCTGCTAAAGCCAGATTTTCTGTCAGTACAGTTACACCTTGATGGACACTGGTCTTGCTATCTGTAATAGAGTTAGCCATACCTGTCGCACTCTCAGACGACTGCATGACATCATCAGCATTTCCCTTGGTCTCCGTATAAATCATAGCTAATATTAAATCCTCATCAGCATTGGATTGATGTTCTGCTAACACTTCTTCAACCATGGATTCATAGGTCAATACCTGCTTGACATTGCTATAGACTCTCCAGCACCATAGCAGAGCAAAGCAGAAAATACCAAGAAGAAAAATTCGTCCTATCCGTTTCAACATTACTTGTTCTGGATATCCTCGATGTTTTTAATAAGGATGGAATAGGTACCGTTGTCATTTTGGATAAATTCAACGGACTCCACATCCTCATAGACCCGATTGGGGACAATCAACTCAATCCCGTTAGAGAGGGAGAGTTTTTGACTCTCTAACTTTTTGATTTGGCGGGAATGGTCGATATCAGACACCTTGACTGGAGCTGGAATGGCTTCCTTGAGCTGGTCTACGAAGCTCAGACGAGCAGTCAAGTTGTCATCAAAGAGCTGGTCAGCCAGCTTTTCAGGAGACAATTCTTGGTCCTCTTCCAGATTTGTAAACATAGCGGACTTGAGTTTAGACTGGAAGGCAAAGTCATCCCGGTTAAACTGATCGGCTACCTTCTGTGCAGCCTGTTCTACCAGTTTAATAGACTTCTTGACCGACTGCTCAGGCTGAACACTGAGGACATTTTCAGAGAAATAGTTGGAAAAAGCACCGTTGTGCTTGATCCGTTTTTCAATCAGGTAATACTGCTTGGTCTGCAAGTTGACCACCAGGGCTTCGTCTGGTGTTTGGGCTGCACTTGGTAGGCTGTTTTGAGTGGTTTTAAGGGGGCTTTCACTGTCCCCACTATGAATAAGGCTCTCGCGCAAGCTCAGGCGCAAGAAGGCAAAATGTTCGATGCCATCCTTCTCGAATCCGATAAAGACTAGATCATTGGTCTTTTGATTTTCGGAAATGATAAATTCTTCCTTCCAGAGCTGAGAAACGTGAACAGATGACTCCAAAAAGTCATCTGTCAGCTTGCTCATAAAGATATTGTCCGCATCAAACTGACCACGCTTGGCTTCATCAGAGAAAACCTTGGTCAGTTTTTTACGGAAGTATTCGTCAATCTTTGGCGTAATCTGCAGGAGATGGTCCGCCAAGACCAACTCGGTATCATCTGGAGAGAATTGATGGATGACAATTTTTTTAATGTAAAAATCCATCGGTTCTTTCTAATCTTAGTTGTAAAGTGGGAAAGCATCTGTCAAAGCACGCACGTCTTGGCGTACTTCTTCTAGAGCTGCTTCGTTATCCGCATTCTCAAGGGCTTTGATGATGAGGCTTGCTACCTTACGGCATTCATCTACACCAAATCCACGTGCTGTCACAGCGGCCGTACCGATACGGATACCAGAGGTCTTAAATGGTGACAGGGTTTCAAACGGGATAGAGTTCTTGTTGAGAGTGATGCTCACTTCATCCAACAAATGCTGCGCTTCCTTACCGTTTTCGATGACTTGGGTCACGTCTACAAGGAAGACATGGTTGTCAGTACCACCAGAAATGACCCGGAATTTGGCATGGGCGTTGAAGACTTCAGCCATGGCTTGGCAATTGGTGATGATGTTTTGTGCGTATTCCTTGAAGGCAGGGTCCAAGTTTTCCTTGAAAGCAGCCGCTTTAGCAGCAATGACGTGCTCAAGTGGGCCACCTTGGAGACCTGGGAAGACAGCTGAGTTGATTTTCTTAGCCAAGTCTTCGTCGTTGGTCAAGATGAGACCACCACGTGGGCCACGAAGGGTTTTGTGGGTTGTTGTTGTCACAACATCAGCGTAAGGAACTGGGCTTGGGTGAAGTCCAGCAGCCACCAGACCTGCGATGTGAGCCATGTCGACCATAAGTTTGGCACCAACAGCGTCTGCGATTTCACGGAATTTGGCAAAGTCAATAGTACGAGAGTATGCTGACGCACCAGCTACGATAAGTTTCGGCTGAACTTCTTTAGCACGCTCCAAAATCGCTGCGTAGTCCAATTGTTCTGTTTCTTTGTCCACACCGTATGCCACAAAGTTGTAGGTTTTACCTGAGAAGTTGACAGGAGAACCATGGGTCAAGTGACCACCAGCTGACAGGTCCATACCAAGAACCGTGTCGCCTGCTTCAATCAAGGCCATGTAAGCTGCCGCATTAGCCTGGCTACCTGAGTGAGGCTGCACATTGGCAAATTTAGCACCATAGATTTCCTTAGCACGCTCGATGGCCAAGTCTTCAATGACATCGACAACTTCTGTACCACCGTAATAACGTTTTGCTGGGTAGCCTTCTGCGTATTTGTTGGTCAAGATAGAGCCTTGAGCTGCCATAACAGCCTTAGATACAACGTTTTCAGAGGCAATCAACTCGATGTTGTTTTGCTGGCGTTTCTCTTCGTCCGCAATCGCGTTCCAAAGATCCGCATCGTAAGCCTTGTAGTCTTCTTTGTCAAAAATCATCTGTGTTCTCCTTTAAAGATATTTCATAAACCGTTTTTGTGTCTTATCCCCATCATAGCCGATGTTTTCGTAAAAAGCATGCGCTTCTAGACGATGAGCACCAGAATTCAGGCGGATAAACTCGTAACCTTGCTCCCGTACAACGTTTTCTAAACGCGCCATGAGCTGTTTGCCAATCCCACGACCTTGAGCTTCGGGATGAACTGCCAGTGCTAAAACATTCAGACCCGCATCCGAATACAAATTTTCATAGACCTGCGCATGGACATAGCCAAGCAGCTGATCAGTTTTCTCATCCGCATACCCAATCAGAATATGCTGCGAATCCTGCGAAAGCTTTGCAAATTGACGTTGGGCCAGTTCAAGCGATGTCGGATAACCAAGAGAAAATTCATTGATATCTCTGATTTGCTCAAGGTCTGCATCACGTAGTTCTCGTAGCATAGCTATCTCCTCTATTCAAACACCAACTCTGGCACAGCTGCTTGCAGGTCTTCCTGAGTAATGGCTCCCTGGCGGAGGATTTTCGCGACGGGACCAGAGAGGTCTAAAATCGTCGAATCCTGTCCCGTCAGAGCCTTATCGTCTTCGATACCCGTCACTTCTTGGTCAAATTGAGCAAGAATGTCTACAAAGGACACACCGCTAGCATGACCAGAAAGATTGGCCGAAGGACCGATGAGAGGGCCGTGTTCCTCGATGAGCTGCAAGGTTTTAGGATGATTAGGCACCCGAAAACCAACTGTTTTTAAGCCAGAATTTATCCAGAAAGGAACGGCGTCGTTCGCTTCTAGAATGATGGTCAAGGGGCCTGGCATAAATCTATTATACACTCTTTCTAGAAAAAACGGTTGATTTTGGCTGAACTTATAAATATCGTTCAGATTCGAAACATTGAGATTGAGGGCTTTGTCCTTTGGACGACGCTTGAGGGCGTAGACATGCTCTACTGCTGCTTCATCCAAGGCCTTGGCAAAGAGACCATAGACCGTCTCTGTCGGCAGGACAACTGCCCCACCCTCTTCCATAATCGTTCGGATTTTCGCTTCACTTGTCATCTAGCACCACCATCCTATCCTTGTCAAAAGCATCCTTGAGCACACGGACTTGCTTATATGGCAGATACGTTGCCGCTAACTCCTGCAAGCCCTCTCCCTGCTTGTAGCCAATCTCAAAGTAGATTTTTCCAGACTCTGTCAGATGAGCCTTGGCATCCGCCAAGATTTGCTCATAAATCGCATAGCCATCTTTGTCCGCAAAGAGCGCGCTGTGGGGCTCATGCAGGAGAACATTTTGCCCTACCTCGTCCTCATCCGCATAAGCAATGTAGGGCGGATTGGACACGATGAGGTCGTACTGGCCTGCGAGGTTTTCATAAACATCCGACTGGACAAAGGTCACATCCAGACCTTCTGTTTGCGCGTTCTTCTGGGCAATGGCTAGCGCTTTGGACGAAAGGTCGCTAGCCGTCACCTGCCAGTTTGGACGGGCTTTTTTGAGAGCCAGTGCAATAGCACCGCTGCCCGTACCGATGTCCAAGACTGTCAAGTCCGCTCCGCTATTTTCCGCTAGAATCAGCTCCACCAACTCCTCGGTCTCAGGACGAGGAATAAGCACGTGTTCGTTGACAGCCAGGGTCAAATCCCGAAAATAGGCCTTGCCCGTAATGTGCTGGGCCGGAACGTGTTGGCAGAGCTGGTCACAAATCTGCTCCAGGAGCTCACAGTCAGACTCTGGCACAGGCGTTTGCAGGTTAAGGACAAATTCCGTGGTCGTCCATTTTTTCGATTCCTTGAAGACATAGGCCAGGGCAGCTCGCTCTTCGCCAGCTGCTTCGACTCTGTCTTCCAACTGTGAAATGAGCTGTCCGTAGGTCATTAGTTAGCCAGTTTTTCTAGTTTTTGCGTTTGGTCGTAGAGCACCAAAGCATCCACAATTTCGTCCATTTTCCCAGACAAAATCGTATCCAACTTTTGAAGCGTCAGACCGATACGATGATCCGTCACACGGTTTTGTGGGAAGTTGTAAGTCCGAATCCGCTCTGAACGGTCTCCTGTACCAACCGTAGACTTGCGCTCTGCGTCTTGCTCGTCTTGAGCGATTTGGGCAAAGTGGTCCGCCACCCGCGCACGGATAATCTTCATAGCCTTGTCACGGTTCTTCTGCTGGGTCCGTTCTTCTTGCATTTCTACCTTGATGTTTGTTGGCAAGTGAACAATACGAACGGCAGTGGCGACCTTGTTGACGTTCTGACCACCCGCACCAGAGGCGTGGTAGATATCGACACGGAGGTCTTTTGGATCGATGTCGTATTCGACTTCTTCGATTTCGGGCATGATGAGAACGGTCGCTGTCGAGGTGTGGACACGGCCTTGGCTTTCTGTCACAGGGACACGCTGCACACGGTGGGCACCAGACTCATACTTGAGTTTAGAGTAGACAGATTGCCCGGACACCATAGCCACGACTTCCTTGATACCACCGACACCATTGTAGGACGTCTCCATGATTTCAAAGCGCCAGCCTTGGCTCTCCGCATACTTTTGGTACATGGTAAGCAAATCACCTGCAAAGAGGGCCGCTTCATCCCCCCCTACTGCACCACGGATTTCCAAGATGATGTTCTTGTCGTCATTCGGGTCTTTTGGCAACAGCAAGATTTTTAGGCGGTCTTCAAGTTCTTCTTTGGCAACTTTTGAAGCCTTGAGCTCTTCCTTGGCCATTTCTTCCAAGTCGCTGTCGCCACCTGCTTCTTTAATCATGTCTTCCGCGTCCGCAATAGCTTGGATGGTCGCCTTGTACTCACGGTATGCTGCCACTGTGTCACGGGTGTTTGCTTCCTCGCGTGATAATTCCATAAAGCGTTTGGTATCAGAGACCACAGCTGGGTCACTGAGCAATTCACCAAGTTCCTCGTAGCGGTCTTCCACCGCCTGTAATTGATCGTAAATGTTCATAAACTAAGATACAAAGCCCGTAAAGAAAGCAAGAGAAAAATAGGAGATTGGCGCTGTGTGAAGGCACACTAGACAATCTATCTTTTTTCCGTAGCTTTTAGGGCGTGTTCAATTCCTTTCTTTATTTTAGGTATTATTTTATATAGAAATTGAATACACCTACAGTGTCATAGGCGTGTTCAATTCCTTTCCTATAGTTCAGTTGAGTAACAGATTTATAAGTTACATATCCGGATTAAAATAATGTCTGCGGCAGACTGGGATATAAGTCTCGTTGCCGCCGATTTGGATTTGCTCACCTTCATAGACAGGCTTGCCGTTTGCTGTCCGTAGGACCATGGTTGCCTTTTTAGAGCAATACTGACAGATAGTCTTGATTTCTTCAATCTTGTCGGCCAAAAGCAAGAGCTCACGCGATCCTTCAAAGAGATGGTTTTGGAAGTCATTCTTGAGACCAAAGGCCATAACAGGGACATTGAGTTCATCCACCACACGGGCAAAATCATAGACATGCTGTTTAGATAAAAACTGGCTCTCATCAATCAAGATACAGTAAGGTTTCTCAGGTAAGTTTGCGATGTAGTCGTAGACATTCATGTCATCGCCAATCGGCACTGCTTCTCTGCGCATCCCAATCCGACTGGAGACGACCCCAAATTCGTCCCTTGTATCCAAAGCGCTCGTCATGATGACAACTGGCTTGCCTTGCTCCTCGTAGTTATGGGCCACCTTCAAAATCTCGATGGTCTTGCCCGAGTTCATGGTGCCATATTTAAAATAAAATTGAGCCATTTCTGCCCTTTCTGGTTACATACTATCCTTACTATTTTACCATAAATTCGAGAGATGAAAAAGAACTAGCCATTGCTAGTTCTTATACCATGATAACCCAACTCTTTCTATATGCTTATAAATCTGCAAAAATTAGATAAATAAGTCAAAAAATTACTAAAATCCCTCTTACAATTTGTCAAAGGTTAAAACTGATATTATGTACCATAAATAAGACTATAAATAAAAATTTTAGAACCTGTATTCACAAAAAAATATTAAACTAAAGATATGACACGAAAAGCATATGACACTGATTTAACCGATCAAGAATGGGCTCAACTTGAACCCTATTTCTCTAAACACCGCACCTATAAATGGTCTAAACGAGAACTTGTAAATGCAACCTTGTATATCACTAAAACAGGCTGCCAATGGCGCATGCTCCCTCATGATTTCCCTCCTCTGGAGTTTCTTTCGGCGTGCCAAGGAGAGTGGCTTATGGGACACCATTTTGACGGAACTTGTCAAAAAAAGCGACTGAAAGCTGGTAGAGCAGCCTCTCCAACCTATGCTATCATTGATTCTCAAAGCGTGAAAACAACAGATGTTGCAGAGGAACGTGGGATTGATGGCGGTAAAAAAGTCAAAGGGAGGAAGCGTCACATCGTTGTTGATACAATGGGAAATCTTCTTGATGTGGTGGTTCATGCAGCTAATTTACACGACACAAAATCAGGCATTTTAGTGACTCGTATAGTGATGGTACAATGTCCGACCGTCAAGGCTTTTTCAGCTGATGCTGGTTATCGGAAAAGTTTTGAGGAGATGATGATTGAGGAGTTTGGTTGCCCAGTAGATATTTTTGAAAAAATCAAGGGTGGCTAGCAAATGATCCCTAAGCGTTGGGGTGTTGAGCGAACTTTTGCTTGGTTGAACCACTCTCAAAGATTAGCTAAGGATGTTGAAAAATCCGTATCGTCAGAGTTGGCTTTTATCAAGCTATCTCACATTAGTCGTCTTTTAAGGGCTCTATAATTTTGTGAATACAGGTTCTTAGCAGTCATCGCTTCTCCAAATTCAGACAAGAATCTAGCAGAAACTTTATCAAGCTTCAGGTAATGCCGATTTTCTCGTCTTTGGCAGTAGCGATGTTGGGCTGTATCAGCGAAGTACTGGTCGTGGTAAGTTTTCCTACCGTTAACCCGTTTGACTTGCTTAACAGCCCCTCGTTTGATTTCACGAGAGATTGTCGATCGATTTCTACCTAAGTATCTCGCAATTTCTGCTGGTTTGAATCCTTGAGAGAGATAGGCTTGAATTTGCCCGCGTTCTGATTCTGATAGGTGATGATAGGAGCGTTTTGTGCTAGAATGAGTATGGGACATGTTTGTTTTCCTTTATACTGTGGTTGGAGACTTTAGTATATCAGATGAACATGTCTTTTCTGTTGCACTTCATTTTACAACGCGGGAACATTATTTTTCTTCCAAAGCCTCAAGTAATTTCTTAGCCACAGCACGACCAGACATAGGATTTTGGCCGGTAATGAGCTGGCCATCACGAATGACAAAGCTGGTAAAGGGAAGTTTCTTTTAGAAATCAGCCCCACGCTTGATGGCCTCCTTTTCCGTGCCAAAGGGCACCTTTTTGACCTTGCCACTGAGGACTTCTTCCATCTGGGTAAAGCCTGTGATTTTCTTGCCTGCAATCAGGTAGTTGCCCTGCTCGTCCTTGATGTTGAGAAGACCTGCTACCCCGTGGCAGACGGAGGACATATAGCCCCCCCTGCTGGTAGATTTCCCCTGCGATGCTCTGCAATGGGCCATTATCTGGAAAATCCCAGACTACTCCGTGACCTCCAGTGTAGTAGATGGCGACGTAGTCAGATGGTGTAACGTCGCTAGGTGTGAGGGAATGGGTCAGGGCCCGCTCCTGAAAGTCTGGGCTATTTAGGATGGCTTTAGCATCAGCCTTGGCGTAGAGAGGCTTGAGACTGCGCGGATCCAGTGGCACGCGCCCACCCTTGGGACTGACATAGTCCACAGCGTAGCCAGCCTTGGTCACTTCCTCGACAAACTCGGTCGCCTCTGCCAGCCAGAGCCCCGTCTTTTCTAGGTCAGTTCCGTAGGTTTCTTGATTGGTCAAAACGACCAGGATTTTTCGAGCGGTCATTGATGTGCCTCCTTATTAAGCAAGGTATTGAGCTGCATGATATTGTTGAGCAAGTCTTGTAGTTGCTCCAGACTCGAACCCTCTGTAGTCAGGTAGTAAAAATTCTTGGTTCCTTCGGACCGCATACTGACAATCCCTGCTTCTTTGAGAATTTTTAGGTGGTGGGAAATGGCAGGGCGGGACAGATGGGTCTGCTCTGTGATGGCACCAACCCGAGCCCCACCTTGGGTCTGACAGGGCAGGGCCATCATAGACAGCAGGATATGAAGTCTGGTCGGGTCACCGATAGCCTGAAGGACAGGACTGGCCGTCTCCAACTGGCTCTGAATGGTCTGGTATAAGTCTTGGTATTTGGTTTCCATGTGTTTCTCCTATTTAGCGCGTTGAGGGAAGAGCCCCGCTAAGCCCTGAGTGTAGAGGGCGTGGAGGAGCGACGGCCAGGCATTGCGCGTCACCTGTGGCGTCTTGCCCTTGGCGTACTGGTGCATGAGCAACTGGTAATAAACGATTCCCAGGAGAGAAGCCACCTTGCGGTCCAAGGCCTTGATCCCTGTTGACAAATGATGGGTTTCGATGGTCTCATAGCTTCCTTCTGCAATCTTGTTTGGAATCGCAGGGTCAATGGCCATAGGACGGGCCAAGCCAATAAAGTCAGCCGTATTGGTTTCCAAGACTTCGACCATGGATTCCACAGAGCGAATGCCACCCGTCACAATCACAGGGATCTTGACCAGATTCTTAAGACGCTTGCTGTAGTCTGCGAAAAAGACCTTATTCTTGCCCTTGCTGGTGCTGGCAGACATGGTCGGCTTTTCGTAATTCCCCCCAGAAATCTCGATAAAATCAAGACCCAGATTTTCCATTTCCTGGATGACATAGAGCGAATCTTCCTCGCTAAAGCCACCCTCACGGAAATCAGCAGAGTTAATCTTCATGCCGATTGGAAAATCCGCCCCACAGGCAGTCCGCATACCTTGGTAAATCTCAACTAGGAACCGCATTCGGTTGTCTCGGTTGCCTCCGTATTCATCTGTTCGACGGTTGTCATGTGGAGACAGGAACTGGTTGATCAGGTAACCGTGGGCTGCATGGATTTGCACACCAGAGAAACCAGCGTCTTTAGCCACCTTGGCAGCTGTGGTAAATTTTTGCACCAGGTCCTTGATTTCTTCTCTGCTCAAAGCCCGTGGAGCATTGAAAAGGTTAGCCATGGAACCCTCGATAGGGACTACACTTGGGGCCACTGGCTGCTTATTGACGGTTTTAGGCGCTTGTTTGCCAGAGTGGTTGATTTGGACCATGATGGCTGTGCCGTTGGTGCGACCAGCCTGAGCCCATTCTTTCAAGGTTGTCATGTCAGACTGTTCATTAAAGACGACGTTCCCAGGCTCCGCTAAAGAGGTTGGGTCCACCATGACATTGCCAGTCACGACTAGGCCCGCTCCACCTTGTGCCCACTGGCGGTAGAGATTGACTACTTCTTTTTTAGGCTGCAGATTGCGCGTCCCCATAGCTTCGTTCATGGCTGACTTGAAAAAACGGTTCTTGATGACAGTGCCATTTGGCAGGATAATGGGTTCAAATAAAGTATTCATAGAAGTACTCCTTTTAATGGTTTATATAATAAAACCATTAAACCGAACCGATTACAAGACCAAAAGCCTTTGGGAAAGAAAATCGAGACGAAAGAAAATACTTATGGCAAAGCCAACAGAATTTCAATTATATAAAAAAATAGAACGATGGTCTTAAAAACATAGGTTCTATCTTTGTTAATTATTGTTCGAAGTAAAGGTAAAGTTTAAGCTCTCACTCGATTTTCCCTTCATGGATTTTATGGGCTCAACTACTTAAGTCATTAAGGCTCTGCTATTTTCTAGAAATCAAATACCTTAGTAGGCTCAACAGGACAATCCAGAGTATAATTCCCCCACCAGCAATGAGGAGCCATGCATCCGGCCGATCCGCAATCGGTAATGGCACATTCATTCCAAAAAATCCTGTGATGACCGCTAAGACAGCTAAAAGTATAGACATAATCGTGAGCGTCGTCATATTATCATTCAGATTATTATTCAAGATATTGTTGTAAGCACCTGAAAGTTGCTGGAGAACTTGGGCATTAAGCTGAGTCATTGAAGACAGCTGTTTGGCTTCAATAATAGCATCTTCCAGCTGTTCCTTATCAGATTCACTGAGTTGCTTATACAAATTCTGACCCTTAATTTGCTCAAGAAGAATCGTGTTTTGATTAGCAGCCGAAACCAAGTAAACCATACCGGTCTCAATATCTGAGAGTGCTAATAAATCTTTTTTAGTGGTCTTAAGGCGAAGACGACGATTGATATCATCTTTGGTCTGATCAATTTCTTCTAAATAAGGAAAATACGACTCTGAAATCATAAATAGAGTGGCAAAAAGAAACTTATAACAGGTCATATCTGGATGATGAGCTAAATAATGTTTCATTTTTGCAACAATGTAGGCATTATCATCATTATAGATGGTGATCAATTGGTTTTCTTTGACTACGAAAGTCATCGGAACAGTCTCATAGTGATATTCAGCCTGATCAGGATTGAGCACATTATAAATCAAGGTGAACGTCTCGTTCTCCCAATCGTATTCAGTATGGGCACGCTCGTTTTTATCTAGGGCGTAGGAGACAATTTCCTTATCAATATCGAAGGTTTCTGGCGTTTGCTCAGACCCTTTCAAGGTATTGGAATGCAGGGCAAGCCACTTTAAGCCATTACCAAACGTGTATTGTTCAATCGTCATTACCAAAATCTCCTTGATTTCAATTTATTTTTCTAACTAATCGTCATGTTGCCCGATGACAAACATGGTAAAACTACCTCTAGTCACTAACTGTTGAGCCTTATTCGTGATAGTGACTTCAACTACTTTTGTCGTTCGACCATTATGAATCATTTGTCCTTCAATCGTCAATGTATCTCCTTCTTTGGCACCCTTTAGGTAGTTTACATTGGACTGCAGCGTTACGGCATCAAACCCCGTTGACATAACTGTCATACCACTAATTTGATCACAAAGAGTAAATAGAAATCCTCCGTGGGCATTTCCATAAACATTAAGAGACTGTTTTGAAACGACAGTCGAAACGACCACATGTCCAGATTCTATAGATATCACTTCATAATTATCAAATGCAACAATCTCATGTAAACGTATTTTAGTCATTTTATCTCCTATCTATCGATTCCTACTTGACTCCATAGCATTAACCAAAAGCATTTCTACACGATTAGCAGTATTACCCTATCTTGTACCAGATGTAAGTCGTTTTCTGGGCTTTATCTTCAGAGTCGAGATTTCATCGAAACCAGTATCTCGATTCATTTTCACAGAAACATCGTTGTCTATATATCATAAGATAGAAAACCCACTCACAAATTTGCAAGTGGAGATTCTATCTTTATAGGACAAGCAACTTACTCTTCTTGATCAATCGCACTATCCAACTGATCAGCTAACTGACGTAGTTGCTCTGCAATTTCTCGACATTCTAGAATGAGATTATAAACGCCATCCTCAGAGAGAACCCCTCGAGGCTGATGAGGAGGGATTTGGCCTGCCTTTTCCAATTCGAGATGCTGGTACCAAGCATCGCTTCCGTAATAGGCAAACAACTGACGTAAACCTGGTAGGGAGTCCTCACAGTCATCTAAAGCTGACTGTAAGATTTGGGTCGATTTTAAGCCCTGATTGAGTTGGCTTTCCATTTGTGAGAGATGTTCTATTGTATTCATAACTTTATTGTAGCAGACTTTTAAAGATCGGACTGATAAAAACTGTTTAACTGATCAGTCATTAGTTGAAGAAGTTTCGGATGGGCTAACCATCTTCCGCTTTAAAATCCCATCTAAAATACGATCAAGAAAATGAGTTTGGTAGTGGTTTTGTGCTAACTTAGCTGCCTGATTTTTCTTTAGTTCTCGATTGTGTTTAACATAGAGATCTACCATTTTAGACAGAGATTTAAGCATTAAATTGCGTTTGGCAGGCTCAACACTAGAAAACTGACTAATTAGACGATTCAGACTACCTTGACTCAGCATGGTGAAATCGTCTAAACTATTCAAACCAGCATCCATAAAAATGCTAAAAAAGGAATCAACCATAATTTTTAGCTCCTGTTTCGAATAAGAGGCCATCCAGTCTGAAAAGGTTTGTTGCAAGGCCTGACTAAAGGCACTCTCCTCCTCTAACCGAACAAAATCATGATCTTCCACTTCCCAGCTCATCATGATATGTTGAGCAAATCCTTTTTCAGCACTCGCAACAATTCTTGGTTCAATATCCAAGGCTAACATAACCCCAACTACCGATTCATAAGGACGGTAGACCCGTAACTTATGCCTGATTTGACGATAGCCATAAGTTTCAAGATACCAAGGGTGCAAACCCGGAGAATCAAAGAGATAGATTTCAGAAACTTTATTTTGCAAGCTCTCAAGAATTGAACTAGAGGCAAATAAGGCTAAATTACCACCTTTCGAATGCCCACTCACTATAATCGGGCCTTCGACTGACTCTAAAATTTGAGCTAGGTACCGTTTAGCTGATCGCTGAGCAGGAATCTCACTCATATAGGTCATGTTAAGGTCTTCCTTCCAGCCAATCAAGGTATCATCTGTTCCACGAAAAACGACCTGAGTGTGCTCTTGACTAGGAAAAGACATGACAATAGCTGCAAACTGCTTTTCAAACTCCGTACTGATATCGTTGATATAATTGCCAAAATGTAAATCCTGATAGCGAGGGCTTGCCAAAACTGCATCTAATAGTTCCAGTCGCTCCCTGGTTACTAAAAATGTAACCTGAATCTCATCCTTAATTCTTTGATAAAGCGGCAACAATTCGATAACTGAATAGGTTGCTCTGCTATCCTTAGTCCCATCAATCTCTGAAAGTAATTCTCCTACCGGCAAATAGCCTAGCTCATTGAGAACAGCAATATCAAGTTCAGTCAGCTCAGTTTCTTCAAAAGACTGGCGACCAATCTTAATCACATAATCCAGTAATGTTGCCATAACCCCTCACAACTCGAATGTCTTCCCTCCATTTTACAGTCAATAGCAGAGCAAGTCAAGCCTATCCATTAAGAGAGCTATTAAGTTTAGAGGTGGCTTTTTGAACAAAATAATATTAACTATTCTACCGAGATTACCCCAATGATGCCATTCTCCATTATTTGGATAACAAAAAGGCCCTTACGGGCCTTACGATTTAGATAATTTCTGGTAAGACTTCATCATCCTCAAAGTCTTCAACCTTGTCATCACCTGGGAATGGTTTTTGGAATTTTCCAAGGATAAAGCGTGAAATTGGACCGACAATCAAGAGATTGTATGGCGCAGCTACTAGGAAGTTTGTAATCCAAGTCTTGAAATAAGCACTCCAAGTAATAGCAGACCAACCGAGGCCTTGACCAATCACCAGATTAAAAATCAAACCGTAGAGGGACATACATGTCACCATTCCAATGACCATGCAGCCTGAAATCCCAACGATTTTTACCCAACGTTTTTCGTGGTGAGGTGTTTTCATGATAACAGACATGGCAAACTTCTTAGCCAGTGGGCCAACCAAAACAAAGTCAAGAATCATCCCGACAATAAATCCAGGAAGGAATCCAGAAAAGACGTGTCCCCAGCTAAAGTTTCCTAACACATAAAGGTTCCAACAGCTCATCCCGAAGACCATCATACTACACATGAGGGCCGTGAAAAATACAGCTTCTTTAAAATTACGAGGCATAAAAAACTCCTGTTTCTTCTATTTTTTATGTCTTCTGACTCTCTCAAATCATACAACAGAAGCTAGTATAGCATAATTTAGGGGCTCTATGTAAGTGATTTGCCTAAATTTCTGAAATTTATTTTTCTTTTTCTGAAAACAAATTACTGAAGGTCAATCTTCTTGGTCTATTAGCTGTTCCATCCGTGTTTTCTGGGCTTGCATACCCTGACGTTGATAAAAATTCAGGGCTCCGCCATTGGCATTCCAGACATCCAGGGTTATATTTTTACAGCCATTTTTTCGGGCAAATAGCAGAGCATACTGGTAAAGTTGCTCTCCAATTTTTTGACCGCGGGCAGACTCTGCGACACAGAGATCGTCCACAAAGAGTGTCTTCATGGGTTCCAAACAGGCTCCCTTGGCCTCTTGAATTTGGCAGAACAGGTGGCCTAAAATCTGACCCTCTTTTTCGTAGACAAGGATAGGCTTATCAGGATCCGCCAGCATCTCCTCCAGCTCCTGACTGGAGAACTTTTGCCCCTGGGCCTTAAAAATGTCTGGCCTCACCGCATGATGGACCTGTAAAACGTCCTGCAAGAGTGACTCCAAGGCAGGAATATCAGCAACAGTCGCTTGTCGAATGGTCATGGTTTTCTCCCTCATTAAAGCAAATCGTCAATCAGTTGGTCCACCGCATCCTGGGCTTCTTCAACTGGTGTGATTTCACGAATCATAATACCTGCAACCGCACGTTCAACAAGCCCCTCAACATCCAAGCGAGTCTCGTACTGCTCAACGTTTTTGATTTTGGGATTGGTCTTCGGACGGTCCGGTGCAAAAATAGTACAGCAGTCCTCAAAGGGCTGGATTGAAATCTCAAAGGTATCGATAGCCTGAGCGATGTCAATGATTTCCAACTTATCCATGGTCACCACTGGACGAATAACCGGCGTCGTAGTCACAGCGTTGATGGCCTGCATGGACTCCATGGTCTGGCTGGCCACCTGGCCTAGGCTCTCACCGTTGATGATAACCAGCCCTTTACGCTCTTCACGAATCCGGTCTGTAATCCGCATCATAAAGCGACGGGTCAAGGTCATGAGATAGGCCTCAGGCGCCTTGTTTTTAATTTCTTCTTGGATTTCAGTGAAGGGAACTTCAATAAACTGGATATTGCCACCAAAGCGGGTTAATTTACGCGTGAGGTCCTCTGCTTTTTTTAGGGCACCAGGACTGGTATAGGGTGGACTGGCAAAGTGAACTGCTTCGATATCCACCCCACGCTTTAGGGCCAGATAACCGGCGACTGGAGAATCAATTCCTCCTGAGAGCATGAGCATGCCCTTGCCAGCAGTCCCGACAGGTAAACCACCCGCACCTTTAATGGTTTCATGGGAAATATAGGCCGCCTCCGACCGAATTTCGACCTGAAGGTTAACGTCAGGTTGTTTCATCTGAGCCTGAATGTTTGGAAGGACATCGTAAACAGCATCTCCCAGGATAAAATTTAAGTCCCTGGAGTCCAGCTCAAAATTATGGTCAGAACGCTTGGCAGAGATTTTAAAGGTCATGCCGTCATAGTAGAGTCCTGTCATAATCTCTTGGACTGCTGCTTTCAAGGCATCGACATTTTTCTCTACCTTGTAAACCGGTGAGAAGGATTGAATCCCAAAGATAACCTTGAGCGACTCGGCTACTTCTTCGTACTGGGCACCCCTTAGATAGACATGGGCCCGGTCACGGTCTGCCGTCACACGCACCTCTGGGTAGATGGACAAGACGTCCTGGATATTTTTCTTAAGCTTATTGATGAACCGCATCTTGTTCTTGCCTTTGGTGGACAGTTCTCCAAAGCGAATCATAATTTCTGAATAACGCATCTGTGTCTGAGGAGCCAGGCTCCCTTCCTTTCTTAGTGTCTAATCTTTTCTGTTTTTTGATAAATTTGCTTGAAAATGGTTAGGAATTGCTCAATTTCAGCCATGCTATTGCTGGTATCTAGGCTAATCCGAACCGCCGTTTGAGCTTGGCTGGTTGGCACTCCCATAGCAATTAAGGTCCCTGCTGGCTTTCCTGCCTTGGATGAACAAGCTGAAGTCGTTGAGATATAGATTTCATGCTCCTCAAAGGCGTGAACGAGCACTTCTCCGCGAACCCCCTTGATGCCAAAGGTCAGAATATGAGGCGCAAAGTCCTCTCCCGTCTCAGAAAAGAGGGTCACACCATCGTAACTTGCCAAACTCTCTGCCAGAACGTCTCGCATACTCTTGAGCTTTTCTACAGCCTCTTGGTCTTCTAGGGTCAATCGCAGAGCCTTAGCCATGGCAGCGATGGCAGGTACATTTTCCGTTGTAGAACGCAAGTCCTGCTCCTGACCCCCACCCGTCAAGAGTGGTGTGATTTTCTTGCCGGATTTTTTATAGATAAAACCAACGCCTCGAACCGCATGGAACTTGTGACCAGAAAAGGTCGCAAAGTCAACCCGGTCCAGCATGAAATCAGAGACCGGCACCTTGCCAACAGCCTGAACCGCATCGACATGGAAGGAAATGGTTGGCTTGTCCGCCAGCAAGTCTGCGATAGCTTGCAGAGGCTGGATGGCTCCCATTTCATTGTTGACCACCATGACCGAGACTAAAATAGTCTCTGGTCGAATGAGCTGGGCTAATTTATCAACTTGAACAAAGCCACGCTTATCAACAGGGGCATAATCCACATCGAATCCTTGCTGGCTCAACCATTTGGCTGATTCTTTCACCGCTGGGTGCTCGACATCGGAGACGATAATGTGTTTACCAAAGGCCTTCTTCTCAAAGGCGACTCCCTTGAGTACCCAGTTATCCCCTTCTGTCCCACCTGAGGTAAAGAAAATCTCTGAACTCTCAACGGAAAGAAGCTCTGCTATTTGCCGACGAGAAGCCTCTAAAATCCGGCCAGCCTGCGTCCCTAGGCTGTGGAGACTAGAAGGATTACCGAAAATTTTAGTCGCCACTTCCTGATAGGTATGGAGGGCCTGTGGATAGGGATGGGTCGTTGCAGAATGGTCAAAATAAATCACGGGAGTCTACTTTCTATAACTAAGGTTAACAACTAATTATTATACCACGTTTTGAGCAAAAGGTTGAGGATTATGGTATACTGATACTATCCTAGGAAAGAGGTGTCCCATGAAAAGCCATTTGACCGATTCAGAGTTTCAGCACCACGTGTCTTTTGATAGCCAGTTATTTCCCTTTAAATTTTATCAAACCTACGTTCAAAATGGGATTCCAGATGTGCTTTTTCACTGGCATCCTGAAATGGAGATTAATTTTGTGCGAAAAGGCAGAGCCCGCTATCATATCGACTACGATTTTTTTGAGAGCCAGGCTGGTGATATTATCCTAATCCGTCCCAATGCCATGCACTCCATTCATCCCATTGAGCAAGACGAGCATCTGGTGGACACCTTTCAATTCCATTTGGACTTGATTGGCAATGCTGCCCGGGACTACATCAGCATCAGCTACCTCCAGCCCCTGCAAAATAATAACAGCAAGTTCATCACTCGCATCCGCAAGACTGATCCTGGCTACCAGGACTTGGCTGACTGCCTCAATCAGATTTTCCAGTTGACCCAGGAACCAGGTCGGCACTTCGAACTCCTGCTCAAGGCCAAGTTGACTGAATTCCTCTACCTGGTCTATTTCCACAAATTGGTCAAACGGAAAAATACCGACGACCTTTACCGGAAAAATGAGAAAATCCGAGACATCATCGACCACATTCAGGAGCATTATGCTGAAGACCTGACCATCGAAAGTTTAGCCGAACGCATGGGCTATAGCAAGACCCACTTTATGACGGTCTTTAAACAACACACTGGATCAACGGCAACGGAATTCATCATCCAAATCCGCCTCCAAAAGGCCAGCCACGAACTGGTACAATCCATGAAACCCATCCTGGAAATCGCCACTGAAGTTGGCTTCAACAACCTCTCCAACTTCAACCGCCAGTTCAAACTCTACTACCAGATGACCCCCAGCCAGTACCGCAAAACCTTTAGGAATTCAAGTAAGCATCAATAAGATATAGAGATTGTACAAAAACTCAACATGTAACCTTTCTTATGAAAATTAAAGAATACAAAATGGCTTAGAACCAACCCTATTTGATAACGTTGCTCTAAGCCATTTGCTATTTCAGAGACTTTTTCATGGTCTCCTTCTCTCATTGTCAACTAAACTTTAACGGATTCCCAATGCAATTCGTGCATAGCGACTCATGCGTTCCACAGACCAGGCTGGATACCAGACTAACTTAACTTCTGTCTTGGTCACCTCAGGCACATCCTTAATAGCGTCATGAATCTGATCGGTAATCAAATCTGCTAAAGGACACCCCATAGTCGTTAAAGTCATATCAATTTCAGTAGAACCATCCTGTTCAAACCTGATTTCATAAATCAGACCTAGATTCACAATATCAATCCCCAACTCTGGGTCAATAACCTCTTCTAAAGCTTGGAGGATTCGGTCCTTGATAGATTCGATTTCTTGTTCATTGTAAATTTGTGTCATACAATCTCCTTTGAGCACTTCAATCGGCTACAAGATTTAATCAGATGCTTTGATTTAATCCTCTGAACTATCCGCGCTCTCACTTCTCTAGGCTTGGGTTAAAAAGGTACACTGTACCTTCGTCAAGTCTTTATTTCCTGTTTCCGACATGATTTAGTCCACTGGACTAAATCAGTCATCAATAAAGTCTTTGAGTTGTTTGCTGCGGGATAGGTGGCGGAGTTTACGGAGGGCTTTGGCTTCGATTTGGCGAATGCGTTCACGGGTCACGTTAAAGACCTTGCCCACATCTTCCAGGGTACGCATTTTCCCATCGTCCAGACCAAAGCGAAGTCGCAACACGTTTTCCTCACGGTCAGTTAATGTATCTAGGACCTCATCCAACTGCTCACGCAAGACCACGCGAGTTGTATAGTCAACTGGATTTTCAATCACTTCGTCCTCGATGAAGTCACCAAGGTGGCTATCATCTTCCTCACCAATAGGCGTTTCAAGAGAGACTGGCTCTTGGGCGATTTTCAGGATTTCACGCACCTTATCTGGTGTCATATCCATCCTTTCTGCAATTTGCTCTGGTGTTGGATCTTGACCCAACTCTTGCAAGAGATTACGCTGTTCACGAACCAGTTTATTGATGGTTTCCACCATGTGAACTGGGATACGGATTGTACGGGCTTGGTCGGCAATGGCACGAGTAATGGCCTGACGAATCCACCAAGTCGCATAGGTTGAGAACTTGAATCCTTTAGAGTAGTCAAACTTGTCAACAGCCTTCATAAGACCCATGTTTCCTTCTTGAATAAGGTCCAGGAACTGCATGCCACGACCAACATAGCGCTTAGCAATGGATACCACCAAACGGAGGTTGGCTTCTGCTAGACGTTGCTTGGCTTCCAAGTTTCCTTCAGCAACCAAGACAGCCAGCTCTTTTTCCTCATCGTTGGTCAACAGTGGCACGACACCAATTTCCTTGAGGTACATCCGAACTGGGTCATTAACCTTGGCTGAATTTGACCCTATGAGTTCCTCATCTGTCAATTCCTCTGGTTTAATTTCTTCTACGACGTACTTAGTTGATGGGTTTCCTTCCTTGTCAGTGATAGAAATTCCACCATCCGTCAACCGTTCCAAGAGGTCATCGATCTGATCTGCATCAAGAACAAAGGGAATAACTAGTTTCTCAGTGACTTCATCATCTACTGCAGTCCCTTCCTTTTTGTGGTTACGGATAAAATCAGCAACTTGTACGTTAAAGGTTTGATTTTTTTTATTTGTTGGCATACTATCCTCTATTCCATTCTTCGTTTTTGGGCAATCAAGGCCTCAAGGGCTGCAACTGCACTGTCAACGTCCCCCTGATTACTAGAATCACGGATCAATTGACTTTGTTTACGTAAATCTTGTTCTTCTAAAAAGCGGTCTCTTCTAGCCTCTATCTCCTGCAACTCACCCTCTGCTATTTCATCAGGAAGATTTTCCTCCAATACCTGATAATAGGCCTGTTGGGTAGCTTCATCGAGATGATTCAAGTCAATACTCGTCAGTTCTCCATTTTGACATAGCAGAGCATAAAGAGTTTGTAGGGTTTGCGTTTCAAAACGAAACTCCTCTCGATTACGATACTCTTGCAAGAGATAAGGGAAATGCAACAGACGGTGCAGAAGCTGATTCTCAGCTTTAACGAGTGCCGTCAGGCGCTTAGCCATGGGAAGCTCAACGATAGTGGCCCTCTGACTGGGTTGCTGTTGGACCTGAGTGCGTGTCCGTACCCTCACACTATTCACAGCTTGCTCAACTTGAAAATAATCAAAATCAGGTAAGAGCTCCGCTATTTTCGTAATATAAGTATTTTGAGCTGTAATCGATTGAGCACTAGCAACAATGGGAGCAATTTGTTCGACAAAGGCTATCTCTGCCTGGAGGTTATCTGTATTGGCAGGCTTCAAATACTGAATCCAAAACTCAACATCACTAATCCGAGACTCTTTGAGAAGTTTAGCTAGTTCCTCAGGTGAATTTTTCTGAAGAAATTCATCCGGGTCCATTTGATTTGGAATTTGGACAATCTCTGTCTGAAAATCTTTCAGCAAGTCTAAGGATTTTGCGATAGCATTTTGTCCTGCATTATCTCCATCGTAGGTAAGAATAACTTTTTTTGTGAACCGTTTCAAGTGTTGAACATGTTCTGGTGTTAAGGCTGTCCCCATCGAAGCTACAGCATTTTCAATGCCAGATCGATAGGCTGCAATAACATCCATGAAACCTTCCATAAGGAAGAGTTCATGCTCTTTAGCTGCAACAGCTTTTGCTCCATCCAAATGATATAATTCGTAAGATTTATTAAAAATAACCGTGGCTCGTGTATTTTTGTACTTAGCCTGTTGGTTAGCCACATCAGCCTCAGTCCATATCCGGCCTGAAAAACCAATTCCTCTACCACGATCATCTTTTAAGGGGAACATTATTCGGTTACGAAAACTATCGTAAACACGATTATTATCCGAAAGCGTGAATAATCCAGACTGAGCGATCGCATCCTCATCAAATTTCTTAGCCATTGCCTGATAGAGAAAATCCGATTCATCAGGTGCTAACCCCAAATTAAAATGTCGGATGAGTTCATCATCTATCCCTCGTTGGTAAAGGTATTGCTTGGCTTCCTCACCGATCTTGGTCGTCATTAAAACAGCATGATAGAATTTAGCAGCCTCCTGATTGATCTGATAGAGTGACTGGTGAGGACTATGATGCTGAGAAGGCGATGAGTTGGTCTGTACCAAAGGTGCAAGTCCCAGACGTTCCCCTAGAATATTCACACTTTCTGCAAAGGTGACATTCCGAAACTCCTCGATAAATTTAAAAACATCTCCTGATTTACCGCATCCAAAGCAATGGTAAAACTGCTTATCTTCAACAACGTTAAAGGAAGGTGTTTTTTCTTTATGAAACGGACAGTTCCCTAAATAATTTCGTCCTGCCTTTTGCAAGGGAACTACTTCTCCAATAACGTCAACAATGTTGAGGGAATTTTTGATTTCTGAAATCACTGATTTATCAATCACCAAATACTCACCTCCACACAATTCACCTATTTTAGTGTTACATTCTATTATACCATTTCAAAGTAAGCTTGTAAAATGTTTACCATCGTTTTCACACTAGGCATGAAACCCTTTTCTTTTTATTAGAATTGGAAAATTGTTCATAATTTTTACAAATATTTTACAAAAATGAGCCGAATGAGTTGAAAATGTCAGGAACTTCCGCTATAATAGCGAAGTAAATTTTTTTTGAAAGGAATTCTCTATCTCATGATTAAAGAATTAAAAAACTTTTTGTTTAAGGGCGATGTCCTTAACCTTGCTGTTGCGGTTATCATCGGTGCTGCATTTGGTGCTATCATTACTTCACTCGTTGAAGATGTTATTACACCACTTTTCCTTAACCCGGCTTTGAAGGCTGCTGGTGCAGATAAAATTGCAGACTTGACATGGAATGGTGTTGCTTATGGTTCATTCTTGAGCGCTATCATCAACTTCCTTATTGTTGGTACTGTACTGTTCTTCGTAGTTAAAGCAGCAGAAAAAGCAATGCCTAAAAAAGAGGAAGAAGTTGTTGTTGCAGCTCCAACTCAAGAAGAATTGCTTGCAGAAATCCGCGACTTGTTGAAAAAATAAGCACAAATGAAGAGAGTGGGACAAAAATCAGTAACCCGAAGGGTTTGATTTTGTCGTCCCACCTCCGCACAGTTGAGTAGGGCTATAAAAGCTAGTAAAATCAGCGAATTAGAGCCCACTCAACCACTGCGTCTTGCTTGATAATCCAAAAACGATTGAGAGGCTAGGACTTTTGTCCCAGCCCCTTTCTTATTCGTTAAAAAAGGCCCCTACTCGCAACTTATTCGAGTAGGGGCCTTCTTCTCTATCTTTTTGTACCGCTAAAGACGTTGCTAGCCATAAAGAATTACTAAATTAACGCACTTCCATCACCACTGGTAGGATAGCAGGACGGCGTTTAGTCTGATCAAAGAGATACTTACTAACCTCATCACGAATCAGAGATTTTAGTTCACTCCAGTCAAATTGATCTCCAGCTAAATAAGCTTCCACACTAGTATTAACGATTTCAGCTGACTCACGCAGGATATCTCGACTCTTCTTCACATATACAAATCCTCGCGTATGGACCTTCGCCTTAGAGATAATTTTTTTCTGACGCTTATTGACAGTCAAGGCAACAATGAAGATACCATCCTCAGAAAGAACTTTACGATCACGCAAAACGATGTTCCCAACGTCTCCCATCACATTACCATCAATCATGACGTCTGCTGCCGGAACACCACCTTGATGGAGGAAACCTTCTTTTTCATCGTAAACCATGATATCTCCACGCTTAACGATGTAAATATTTTCAGGAAACATTCCAATTTCTTGAGCTAACTCTGCATGAGCAGCGAGTTGACGGTATTCTCCTTGGATTGGAAAGAGATAACGGGGTTTCAAGAGGTTAATAAGAAGTTGTAAGTCTCTACCATTGGCATGTCCAGAGACACGAAGAGTATCTGTAATCAGTTTAACAGAACCACCAGCCTTGTAGATGAGGTTTTCAACTCGAGCAACAACAGCCTCCTTAGCTACGTTTGGCGTTGTGATAATATAGACTAAGTCTCCATCTTTAATTTGAACATAGCGATGACGACCGATAGCCATTTTGCTAAGTCCGTTGATTGGTTCTCCCATTCGACCTGTTTCAAGAATAATCAATTCGTGATCCTCAAAACGTTCCATATCTTTGGGTTTGATAATGAGTTTTTCGTTATCAATCTTCAGTTTCTTGAGTCGGATAGCTGTACGAACAATATTTTCCACATCATGACCTGTCAAGACGACACGACGACCATGTAGAGCTGCTGATGTGAAAATCTGTTGAATCCGTACCAGATTACTTGCTACTGCTGCTACAATCACTCGTCCTTGAGCATCTGCAATCACATTATCAATTTCAACACCAACTTCTGATTCACTGGCTACTTGAACCGTTGAGTCTGCATTTGCTGAGTCAGATAGCAGAGCTAAAACACCTTCACGACCAATTTCTGCTAGACGACCCAAGTCAGTTTCATAGAGTTTATCTGCAGCCTGGTCAAATTTAAAGTCTCCTGTATAGACAATATTACCTTTATTTGTTTTAAGGACAATACCCAGACTTTCTGGAATGGAGTGTGTTGTTTTAAAGAAGGATACAGTTGCATCAGAAAATTCAATCTCTGTCTCACTATCTACAATATGGAAATTATCAAATTTCTTGGTCTTATCCAGTCCTTTAACAACCAATTTTGCTAATTCAATCGTCAACTCAGATCCAAAAACTGGAACCTTGACTTCTTGTAATAAATAAGGCAGGGCACCAATAGAGTCTGCATGTCCATGAGTCAGAAAAACACCTTGTACACGGTCCTTGTTTTCAATCAAGTAGTCAAAGTTAGGGACGACAACATCTACACCAAGCTGTTCATTTTCAGGGTACTTCAGCCCCGCATCTAAAATAAAAATAGCTTGGTTAATTTCTGCAATGTAGAAATTTTTACCATTTTCACGCACGCCACCTAGGGCGATTAGTTTAATATCACTCACACGAGTCTCCTTTGAGTTTATTTTATTACATACGGCCCTTATTGCTCGCACTTCACGGCCCGGGTCAATAAGTCGAATTACTGTAGCTAGCCTATTGCTAGATCCCTATTAGTATACCATAAAATAACTCTAACTGCTCAGGAAATCATTCATCTAAATACTTACATTTTAAAAGGGAGCCTACCAGCTCCCTTAGTTTTCTATTCAAATAAACTGTAGTAATCAGAAAGAACCATCTTGGCTTTTTCATCAGCAGTCAAATCTTGAATAATTTTTCCATCTTTCATGACAATCAGACGATTGCCATATTTGAGGGCATCCTCCATGTGATGGGTAATCATGAGGGCCGTCAAGGCTTGTTGCCTTACCAATTCATCAGTCAAATTCATGAGGGAAACACTGGTTTTAGGGTCAAGGGCTGCGGTGTGCTCATCCAGCAAGAGGAGCTCTGGTCGCTTGACAGTTGCCATTAGAAGGCTAAGGGCTTGACGTTGACCACCTGACAAGAGCTCTGTCGGAGTCTCTAAATGGTTTTCGATACCATTCCCAATTTTGCTGATGAGAGTTTGGAATTCTTCCGTATACAGGTGAATTTGACGGGGACGAAGACCGCGCTTTTCCCCACGAAACTTAGCAACCAGTAGATTTTCTGCAACCGTCATCCGAGGAGCCGTTCCCATCTTGGGATCTTGGAAGACACGGGCAAGATACTTGGCCCGTTTTTCAGCAGGGAGATCGGTGACATCTTCTCCGAGAATATGAATACTTCCACTTGTCAGCATCAGTGTCCCAGCAATCACGTTGAAGAGAGTTGATTTTCCAGCCCCGTTTCCACCAAGAATGGTAATAAAATCATGTTCGTAAATATCTAGTGAGACATCATCCAGGATAGTCTTAAAGGCATCAAAACCATTGTTGACTTGGACAGTCGCATTTTTAAGTTCGATTATGGTTTTCATCGGTTCAGACGCGCTCCTTTCATGATTTTTTGCTTGAATTCTGGAATCATCAGGGCAATGGCAAGCACAATAGCCGAGAACATTCTTAAATAGTTGGTATTAAATCCAAGAGCAATAACAGCGGTAATCAAAAATTGATATACAATGGATCCGACTGCGATAGTAATGAGCCGCTCCAGTAAGCTCAGCGATGAGGCAAATAAAACCTCACCGATAATGATACTAGCCAGACCGATAACGATAACGCCAATCCCTTTTGAGACGTCTGCGTAGCCGTCCTGTTGACAAATAAGGGCCCCTGCTAGAGCGATAACCCCGTTCCCCAAAATTAAACCTAGAAGTTCCATGCGATCTGTATGAATACCGAAACTCCGAGCCATATCTGGATTATCTCCCGTTGCGATATAGGCCTGACCAAGTCGAGTGTTTAGGAAGAAAATCATAGCCCCGATCACAAGCGCTACAACCAGCAAGCCCAAAAAGAGTAAATTAGTCGAGGTTGCGAAGGGAAAGAGACTTTGAAGAGTTTTACTATTACCAATCCCCAGATTGGCTCGGCCCATAATCATAAGCATGATGGAATGGCAAGAAGTCATGACCAAAATCCCCGCGAGAAGAGTTGGGATTTTGCCTTTGGTATAAAGAAGCCCAGTGACAAGTCCCGTCAGACATCCTGCACTAACTGCAGCCAGAGTTGCTAAAATTGGGCTAACACCATTGGTGATGAGGGTAATGGCTACTGCACCACCTAGAGGAAAGGAACCTTCCGCCGTCATGTCTGGGAACTTCAAAATACGGAAGGTCATATAAATTCCCAGACCAAGGACCGCATAAAGCAATCCCTGAGAAACACTTGAAATAATCATAACTTACTTTGTCTTTCTAATCCATCAATCATTTTATTATCTTTTAAAAACAAAATATCTGTGGTCGGTTTTAAAAGTTTCCCACGTGATACTGTGTTAATCATTGCCTTTTATTATAACACAAGATAGAGTGGGTGACTATAGGAACAAGTACTCCCTCGAAACTATAAAAGAGCCAGAATGATTTCCCAGCTCTTTATTTATTAATCAATACCAATTTCAACACGGACAACGTCTGCGATGGTGTCAACGTAATAGTCAACAGCCTCATCAGTCGGTGCCTCTGCCATCACGCGCAGGAGAGGCTCTGTACCACTTGGACGAACCAAGATACGACCATTACCTGCCATTTCAGCTTCCATTTTTCCAATGATTTCGGCAATGGCTGGAACTTCCATAGCCTTATCTTTCATGCTGTTCTCAACACGAATATTAACCAATTTTTGTGGATAGATAGTCACTTCTGCTGCTAGTTCAGATAGAGTTTTACCAGTTTCTTTCATGACTTTTGTCAGTTGAATAGCGGTCAATTGCCCATCACCTGTTGTATTGTAGTCCATGATAATAACGTGACCTGACTGTTCTCCACCGAGGTTAAAGCCAGATTTACGCATTTCTTCTACAACGTAACGGTCACCAACAGCTGTAATAGCCTTATCGATTTGAGCAGCATCCAAGGCCTTGTGGAAGCCAAGGTTGGACATTACCGTCGTGACGATAGTATTTTGAGCCAAGAGCCCTTTTTCAGACATGTATTTCCCGATGATGTACATGATTCGGTCACCATCAACGATTTCCCCTTTTTCATCAACGGCAATTAGGCGGTCACTATCACCGTCAAAGGCCAAACCAATATCCGCATTCGTCTTTTTAACCAATTCTTGCAATTGCTCAGGATGAGTTGATCCGATACCATCGTTAATGTTCAGACCGTCTGGCTGGTCACCGATAACTTCAATGTCTGCATTGAGGTCAAGGAAAATATGACGAGCTGAACGATAGGCCGCTCCATTAGCCCCATCAAGGGCTACTTTAATGCCGTCAAGATCAAGCCCTGTCGATACTAAGAACTTCTCATATTTACGCAGACCTTCTGGATAATCGACCAAGCGTCCAAGACCTTGGGCAGACGGACGAGGAAGGCCATCAGTTTCTGCATCAAGAAGAGCTTCGATTTCCAATTCTTGGTCATCTGCTAATTTAAAGCCATCACCACCGAAAAATTTAATCCCGTTGTCTAGGGCAGGGTTGTGGCTGGCAGAAATCATGACCCCAGCACTGGCATTTTCCGTACGAACCAAGTAAGCAACACCAGGCGTTGCAATAACTCCAAGTGTATAAACCTCAATCCCCACAGACAAAAGTCCAGCAATCAAGGCAGACTCTAGCATTTGACCGGAGATACGCGTATCACGACCGACAAAAACTTTAGGGGTTCTTGTTTCATGTTGGCTGAGGACATAACCTCCAAACCGGCCCAATTTGAAGGCCAATTCAGGTGTCAGTTCAACGTTTGCTTCTCCACGGACTCCATCCGTACCAAAATATTTTCCCATGTTACATTTAGATGCTAAGCATCTTCCTCCATTTTCTTTTGCATTTTCTTTTGTATATTATTGACCAGTTTTTGTACTGGTAGTATTATCTGTTTTTTTCGTTACGGTTAATTTTAAACTCATGGTCGCAGGTTGAACCGTAACACTATCTGCAGATAGAGAAACCGGCTTGGTCATCGAATTCGTTAAGCTTGATACATCTACGGAAACCACCACTTCACCAATCTTATCGAGATTTTCCTGGCTACCTGAGATAACGACATCAGTATATTGTGCCTCAAAAGTAACCTTAGAAACAGAATTATCTAGATTACCTGTTAACTCGACTCGTACTGGTACCGTTTTTGTCAACTTTTTCGTCTGAATAGAAACGTTAGCACTAGACGGAGTAATCGATGCTGGTAAAATTGTACCTGATGCTGAAACTGCTCTAAAAGTTACACTGACATCTGTATTACCTGAAATCGTTTCGTCTTTAGTTAAATATGCTTCGACATGATCAATTTGACCAATGGTCGTCTCATCACTTGTCACTGAAACACTTTCTTGATCAAAGGTATAATCTGTTAAAATAATGCCATCTGCAAAGGTGAGTTTACTTTCATCCAGCTGAGCTTGAAAATCTTTGGTTTGCTTTTTACCTATTGTTACTGAGACATTAGCTGGCGTAACCTCTGCAGTAACACCCGTCAATAAATCTGTGACCTGTAAGGCAACTTCATGCGTTCCTTCTGTCAATCCACTCAAATCTGCCACAACTTGAAAACTTCGTGTATCAGCATTGATTTCGGAATCCAAATTAACACGATTGATAGAGGTCAAGTAGACAGATGTTTCGTAAGAATAACCTGATATAAAATAAGTATTCGAATCATACTTAAAATTAATCGGTACATTTTCAAGTGTGTGAGAATAAGTCTCTGTAACCTTAGAACTACTTGTTCCTGCTCTATTGTAATTGACTGATTCTGCGGTTAGAAAAATAACAAAAGCAAACAACAAAGATACCAAGGCAATACCAGTATCCTTATTGAATATACTGCTGAAAAGTTTTTTTATCATTTGGTAAACCTCCTCAGCAATTGTTGAAGCCATGAAGAGTTTATCTCTGTAGGTACAAAGAGTTCCGACAATTTTTGTTCCAGCTTATCAAGCGTCAAAGCATGTAAAAAATGGTTCTTATAGGCTAATGAAATAGCCCCTGTTTCCTCAGAGATAATCAAGGTTACTGCATCAGAATGCTCACCTAGCCCAATTGCAGCCCGATGCCTGGTTCCGAATTCCTTAGAAATATTAGTTGACTCAGATAGAGGCAGATAGGAACAAGCTGAAGCAATTTTCTTACCCTTAATGATAACTGCTCCGTCGTGTAGAGGGGTATTCGGAATAAAAATATTAATCAGTAACTGACTTGAGATGTCGGCATCCAAAGGAATACCGGTATCTATATACTCTCTCAGTGTCTGGTTACGTTCGATTGATATCAAAGCTCCAATTTTCCTTGGCGCCATGTACTGGGCAGCCTTAACCAAGGACGATACTAAACGTTCCTCTTCTGAGATATTCTGATTTTGCAAAAATTGCTGGGGCGTTCGCCCAAATTTCTCCAAGGCAGTTCGGATTTCTGGCGCAAAGATGACAACAACGGCAATAACACCATAAGTGACAACCTGATTCATCAGGTAGGCGATAGTCGTTAATCCAACTAACTCTGCTACAAATCGCAAAGCAATAAATAAGACAATCCCCAAGACCAAAGACATGATTTTGGATCCTGCCATTGACTTAATAAACTTATAAATCAGCCAGGCCACGATTAAAATATCGATCACGTGAATAAGAATACTCCACGGAGATGCAAAAATGGTAGACCAAAAGCTGGAATCTGCTGAAAATAAACTACTCATACTTACCTCATCCCAGTTTAAAACTTCTAATCTAGTTAGAAGTTTTTTAAGACCATTTGATTATACCATATTTCCTAATATTTTTCTTTAACAAAATAGGATTAACTTATGGTAAAATATAGCCATGACTTTAAAAACACAATTAGGAATTTTGGCTGGAAAATCAGCCCACTTTATCCTCAGCAAACTCGGTCGTGGCTCAACCCTGCCAGGCAAGTTAGCTCTGCAATTTGATAAGGATATCCTCGACACTCTCGCTAAAGACTATGAAATCGTCGTTGTTACTGGAACAAACGGGAAAACACTAACGACAGCGCTAACAGTTGGTATCCTACAAGAAGCTTTTGGGACCATCGTAACCAACCCTTCTGGGGCTAATATGATTACAGGGATTACCTCAACCTTTTTAACTGCCAAACCTAACAAAAACGGTAAGAAAATTGCGGTATTAGAAATTGACGAGGCCAGCCTCCCTAAGATTACAGAGTACCTCAAGCCAAGCCTCTTTGTCTTCACCAATATTTTCCGTGACCAGATGGATCGCTATGGGGAGATTTACACCACCTACCAGTTTATCTTAGATGGTGCTGCTAAGGCGCCCCAGGCTACTATCTTAGCCAACGGTGATAGTCCACTCTTTCATGCCAAAGAAACGGTTAATCCTATGGCCTTTTATGGCTTTGACACAGAAAAACATGAGCCACGCTTAGCCCACTATAATACAGAGGGAATCGTCTGCCCAGAGTGTCAGAGTGTCATTAAGTTCCGCCTCAACACCTATGCTAACCTCGGTGATTACGTCTGTGAGAACTGTGGCTTCCATCGTCCACGTCTCGATTACGCTCTAACGGAATTGACTGAAATTACCAACACCAATGCCAAGTTTATCATTGACGGTCACGATTATGAAATCAATGTTGGTGGGCTCTACAATATCTACAATGCCTTGGCTGCCGTTGCGGTAGCTGAGCACTTCGGAGTGGCACCAGAAATCATCAAGGCTGGTTTCCAAAAGAGCCGGGCGGTCTTCGGTCGTCAAGAAACCTTCACAATTGGTGACAAGTCCTGTACCTTGGTCCTCATCAAAAACCCTGTTGGTGCCAGCCAGGCTTTGGATATGATTAAGCTAGCTCCTTATCCCTTCTCCCTCTCTGTTCTCCTCAATGCCAACTATGCCGATGGGATTGATACCAGTTGGATTTGGGATGCAAATTTTGAATCCATCTTGGATATGGATATTCCTGAGGTAAATGCTGGCGGTGTCCGTCATTCTGAGATTGCCCGTCGCCTCCGCGTCACAGGCTATCCTCAAGAAAAAATTACCCAAGCTAAAAAATTAGAGGATATTTTGGCCCTCATTGAAAAACAAGACTGCCAGCACGCTTACATTTTAGCTACTTATACTGCCATGCTAGAATTTCGTGAACTCCTTGCCAATCGCAAGGCTGTGAGAAAGGAGATGAACTAATGGTCTATACTTCTTTACAATCTCCTGTAGACAAAACTTATCGTTTTCAGCTTAATATGGCCCACCTGTATGGTGATTTGATGAACACCTACGGAGACAACGGTAATGTCCTTATGCTCAAGTACGTTGCTGAAAAGCTAGGTGCCCATGTGACTGTTGATATTGTCTCCATACACGATCGTTTTGAAAACAAGCACTATGACTTGGCTTTCTTTGGTGGCGGTCAAGACTTCGAACAAACCTTAGTGGCTAAAGATTTACCAGCCAAACGCTTAGCTATTGAAGAGTACATCAGGGATGAGCGCGTCATGTTGGCCATCTGTGGCGGTTTTCAATTGCTGGGGCAATATTACATCCAAGCAAATGGCGAGCGCATTGAAGGTCTGGGAGTGATGGGGCACTACACCCTCAATCAAACCAACAACCGCTATATCGGAGATATCAAAATCCACAATGAAGAATTCAACGAAACCTACTACGGTTTTGAAAATCACCAAGGGCGAACCTTCCTCTCAGACGATGAAAAGCCACTGGGAAAAATTGTCTACGGACAAGGAAACAATAGTGAAGACGGAACTGAGGGCGTTCATTATAAAAATGTATTCGGCTCCTACTTCCACGGGCCAATCCTTTCCCGTAATGCCAACCTGGCCTATCGTCTGGTCACGACTGCTCTTCGCAATAAGTACGGCAAAGATATTCAACTTCCAGCCTACGAAGATATTCTAAGCTTAGAAACCCCAGAAGAATACGCTGACACCAAGTCTAAGGCTGAATTTGAATAAGATTTTCTTTTCAAACTCTATTTTAAACCTAAAATAATCTAAATAAACACGAGCTACAATCATTGGGAATCATAATGATTGTAGCTCGTGTTTTTAGATGATAAATTTAAGCAAATATAGTACTGTTTGCCTTAAAATATGAGTAAATAAAATGTTATCTATCTTTAGTCAAGTAACTATAAAGTTTTTCAGTATAAGGATGGCAGAGCGCTATCACTCGACCTGTCAACACCATCGCCACTGCTGTTCCTAGCCCAATTCCAATGATATGTCCTCTAGCAAGGAGACCCAACGACAATGACAGAGATATCGCACAGGCATCGAGAATGTTTTTCCCAAAGCCAAAGTTTCGTTTGCAAACAAGGCCGATAGTTTCAGCAAGAGCATCGGCAGGGTTAGGAATAACTCTCATCCCAACCGTGACAGAAGCCCCAATCCCTGTCGCAGTTATCCCCAGCAGCATAGCCAAAATCCGCCAAGTCCAGTTATCTGGTACGACAAGAATCTGGTCAAAAAGCTGGATAAAGGCACTTCCTAAAAAGCTGGCAAAAACCTGGGTCATTTGGAGAAGTCTAAATGCCTTGCCCAGCAGTAAAAACTGCACTCCAATTAACAGACTGAGAAAGACAAAGTTCACAACGCTCAGCGGCAGATTGAGAATTTGTGATATAACGTAGGGTACAGAGGTGACTGGAGCTACTCCCAAACTGGTCTTGGTATTGAGACAAACTCCAAAAGCCAGCACTAAATTCCCTAGCAGGTAGACCAGGAGGGTCTTGCCATTTATTTTTGTTTGTAACATGGTATTCCTTTTTTGAGATTAGATGAAAAGAAGCTGGACAAAAGTCTCAGTTTCTTTGCTTATTATTTCTGGTTGGTCTAGCATAGCCAAAGGCTATTGTGCCTGCTTGACCTGAAGGCGTTGAATATGAATGGTCAGATAGACCTGCTCATCCAAGCTCATTGGAAACTCATAGGCTGCTTCCACTAATTGATTAATCTTTTGGCAACAGGCAAAGGCCTTGGGATAGTTGTTCTGCACCTGCTCATAGAGAAAGGCATCGTTATTCCCCTGAATCATGCCATTGACAATCCGTTGGGCAAAATACTGAACATGAGTCACAAATCGGGTATAGGCAATATCTGACTCATCCAGCTGAGCCCCAAAGTGAAGGCGGACAATATCCAGTAACTCCTGAACAATCTTGGCCATCTTGAGATTCTTCTCGCCTGACTTGCTCTCTTTTTGGGCGTTGATAAAATGCAAAGCGATTGAGGCAGCCTCTTCTTCGCCTAGATGAAGAGTATAGGCCTGCTCCAAGCGACTGACGAAGGTTTTACCCAATTCAAATTCCTGGGGATAGAACTTGCGAACTTCCCAAAATAAGGGATTTTGTATCTGAAATCCACTGCGCACCCGTTCAATCGTATAGTGAATATGATCCGCAAAAGACATATAAAAATTCGTATCAAAAGTTTCGCCAAGAACCTCTTCAGCCTCATGAATCATATCCATGACTAGGGTAATTTCTTGACCATCAAGATCTCCATAGATTTGACCGAAGGCCTGAGCCTCTTCCTTGCCCTCAAGAACAAAGCGTTTTTCAATTAGGGTCTCATCAAGAAAATCCCCCGTTTTCTTTTGAAAGCCGAGACCACGCCCCATGACAATCAACTCATGGTCCGAGTCATCTCTAACTTGAACAACATTATTGTTATAGACCTTTTCGACTTTCACAGAGTTCTCTCCTTTGAACTAATATATCTAATTTTATCAGAAATAGAGGGCTTTCACAAGCTAAACACTGCAAGTCAATACGACGTACTCATGAAGAAAATGCATGTAGCCATTTTCTGGATACATGCATTTTTTCAAAATATTTTCATGAATTTTACATAAGTAAGTAGAGTTTTTCTTATTTCTACATAAAATTATAGCAAAAATTTATTATAAAAGATATCATTTTTCATGAAAATACGTTATCTGAAAACAAAATTTTCTTCATGCGTTCGGCCTGTGCAAGTCAACCGCTCTGCTATTGCTTTTAAAGAAAATTGGATGTTTTATATAATATATTGAGTTTAATCTTTGCTATAGAGGTTTTCCTTATTAACCGGATCGTAGATAGAAAGCAAATCATAATGGCCGTCCTCATAATCAAATTCTAGAATGGCACAATTGCTCAAACGAACTTGAGGAGGGTCTTGTAACACCCCACGGTAAAATTGGGCAATGGCTGCACCGTGGCTAACTGCCAGAAGAGTTTGTCCTGGATGCTGCTCAAGGAGATCTGTAACAGTCTTGCCCATGCGCTCTCTAACGGACATGGACCCCTCGCCACCATAGGTCACAAAATAATCACCGTAGCCAATGTTTGGTTGCAGGGGAGGATTGAGATACTCCTGCTGACCTTCAAAGGCCCCAAAGTCCATTTCCTTGAGGCCTTTAAGCCTTGTGATATCTGTCCGATCGCTGGCCAATTCAGCCGTATCACAGGCTCTTTCCTGGGTTGAGCTATAGACTGCGTCAAAGGCAATGCCTTTTGCTACAAAATAAGCATGGGCTGCACGAGCCTGCTCAATACCTAGCTCCGTCAGCGGAGAATCACAGGCTCCTTGAATACGCCCTTGTAGGTTAAACCGTGTTTGTCCATGGCGCATGAGATACAGTTTTGTTGTCATAGTAATTTCCTCTTTCATTTGTGGTTTTTGAAAAAATCAGCTGTCACTTCTTCTAGGCTAGGATAAATAGACGGAAAGACTTGGCCCGTAATAGGGTCAATCAGTTCTACCAAATGAAACTGTCCATCCTCCACCTCATAGTGAAAAATAATGCAATTACTGATATGGAGAAGCGGATATGCCTTCAAATCTAGTTGAAACATAAAGTTCATGAGAGCACCTGCATGGCTGACCGCAAGCACTGTCTCTCCTTCTGCTGTTCTCTCAGCAATGTCAAAGACCGCTCCCTTGATGCGCTGCCCCAACTCTTCCTGACTCTCCCCACCATGGTGGATTTTATAGTAGTCTCCATGGCCGATTTGGCCTGGTTGTGGGGTTGGGTGCAGGTACTCCGGTTGACCTTCCATACGGCCAAAGCCCCACTCGCGGAGCCCTTTCAGACGCTTGTAATCAGTCCGTCCTGTCACCAATTCCAGGGTGTCAGCAGTTCGCTCAGCTGTCGAACAATAGAGGGCATCGAAGGTCAGCCCAGCCTCTTCGAAATAGGCGCGAGCTTGCCTAGCTTGGTCCTGTCCTAATTCTGTCAGTGGTGAGTCACACCACCCCTGAATTCTCTTTTGGGTATTAAAAAGCGTTTCTCCGTGGCGCATGAGGTAAAGTGATTTGGTCATGTCATCTCCTTAGAAGTCATAGATTTTCTCTGCCAGCGGGTCAATCAATTTCACTAAGTTTAACTGCTTATCTGTCACCTCAAATTCACAGATTGAACAGTTGGTAAAATATAGTCCCTCAGGAAATGTAATGCCCAACTCTAGCATGAGCCCCCACATGGCAGCACCGTGGCTAACCATGAGTAAGGTTTCTCCATCGGCCATCTCAAGCACCTCTTCAACACAATCCTTAACCCGTTTGCCAACTTGGATAATATCCTCTCCACCATAGGACACCAGTAAATCCTCAAAGGACTTGGCACCTGGGCGGAATTTAGGTAAGAGATGTTCAGGCTGGGCTTCAAAACTCCCAAAATTCATTTCCTTGAGGCCCTTGAGTTGTTGGACCTGCTCGATTCCAGAGACAATTTTAGCTGTGTCCGTCGCTCGTTCTTGAGTTGAGGAATAAACCTTGTCAAAAGTCACTCCCTCTTCATTGAAATAGGCGCCTGCTACCTGGGCTTGGGCGATACCGTTTTCGGTCAGTGGTGAATCACACCAACCCTGAACCCGTTTTTGAGTGTTGAAAAGCGTCTCTCCGTGACGCATGATATAAATTTTTCGTGTCATGTCATCTCCTATTTTGTAAAATCAAGTTCGCAGGCTCTCGTCTCATCCGAATCCCTGCTCTGCTATGTCCTAAAAGTCCAAAAAATCGAGAAAATACCAAGTGAGGTCAGGAAGTCCCTAACCTCTGCTTGTCTTTAATCGTTCAAAATATTAGCGGCGTTGCTGGCGATGAGTTCCTTGTAATAGAAGAAGGAATCCTTACGGGAGCGGTCAAAGCTTCCATTACCTTGGTCATCAGCGTCCACGTATACAAAACCGTAGCGCTTAGACATCTCAGAAGTTGAGGCAGAGACCAGGTCGGTACAGCCCCACCAAGTATAGCCCATGAGCTCCACACCGTCCTCAATGGCTTCATACATTTGTTTAACGTGTTTTTCCAAGTAGTCGATACGATAGCTATCATGAATAGAGCCGTCTGCTTCTACTGTATCCAAGGCACCGAGACCATTTTCCACGATAAAGAGTGGGATTTGGTAACGGTCGTAGAGCTTGTTGAGGGTTACGCGCAGACCCACTGGGTCAATCTGCCAACTCCAATCAGAGGCCTCAAGATAAGGGTTTGCTTCTCCTAACAAGAGGTTCCCGGCTGTCTTTTGCTCGTCTGTTTGGTTGTTTGGATGGCGAGTCACAGAAGTCATATAGTAAGAAAAACTCATGAAGTCTACTGGATATTGAGCCAAGATTGCCTCATCACCTGGTTCGAAGTGAATGGTGATATTGTTTTCCTTGAAGAAACGGTTCATGTAACGAGGGTATTTTCCTCGGACCTGCACATCAGAGTAAAAGAGGTTAGACTGGTCCTTTTGAACTGCATTCATGATGTCATCTGGATGGCAGGTTGCTGGGTAAGCTTCCATGCGAGCCAGCATCATACCGACCTTGTAGTCTGGATCAATCTCATGGGCTGCTTTTGTAGCCAAGGCTGACGCGATAAACTGATGGTGAACCGCTTGGTACATTTCATCCAGATGGAGTTTACCGTCTTCAAAGAGCAAACCGCCAGACAGGTAGCCTGTCATGCCAAGGATATTGATTTCATTGAAGGTCAACCAGTACTTAACCTTGCCCTTGTAGCGATTGAAAACCGTCTCCGCATAGCGGACAAAGAAGTCGACAACCTTGCGGTTTTTCCAACCACCGTACTCCGTTACCAAGTGGATTGGAAACTCGTAGTGAGAGAGCGTTACCAGCGGTTCGATACCATATTTATTGAGTTCATCAAAGACCTTGTCGTAGAAAGCCAGTCCTTCTTCGTTTGGTTCCAGCTCGTCGCCATTTGGGAAAATCCGTGGCCAAGCGATAGACAGACGGAAAGTCTTGAAGCCCATTTCAGCATAGAGGGCGATATCTTCCTTATAGCGATTGTAGAAATCAGAACCCCAACGTTTGGGATAGAGACCTTCAGTATCTTCCATGGCAAACTTGAGTTTTTCAAGCGTCATCGGAGTCGTAAATTCACCGCTCATGGTCTTGCGTTCTTCAGGTGAGACTGCGCGAGCAGTATCAGATGTAGCAAACCCACGACCACCTTGGCCAAAGCCTCCTTCAAATTGGTTGGCAGCTGTTGCTCCACCCCAGAGGAAGCCTTCTGGGAATCGTTTTTGTTCGGACATGACGAACCTCCTTGTTAGTGATGATACTATCATACTGCTTGTGGAGCTGACTTTCTTCTACTATCATATGAAAGACTGATACTATTCTATGAATTTTGAGATGAACTTTAAGTCATTTTTAAAATTGTACTATCAATGCTAGCAACTTGAACCAGCTCTGCTATTCTCACAGAAAGTTCTTGGATGGACCATAGCAGAGCCAACAGTTTTTATCTTATACTCTTCCAAAATCAAAACTATACGTCGTTAGGTTTCCTTGCCTAACTCTCTTATGCCTACGTCAGCCTGCCCTGTCTATTGAGATTTTAAGTGAGTATTATGAGAACAGGTTGACCACTAGATTTTAAAAACGAAAAAACCGAACACGGCTCCAGCTTTGACTAGACAAGGTGTTCGGTTCTTATTTTATTTGTAAAGACTAGCACCGTCAGTGGCGATGACTTCCTTGTACCAGTTGAAGGATTTCTTCTTGTAGCGAGCCAGTGTACCTGTACCATCGTCATTACGATCAACGTAGATAAAGCCATAGCGTTTGCTGAGCTCTGCTGTGGAAGCTGAGACCAAATCAATTGGCCCCCAGGTTGTGTAACCCATGAGCTCAACCCCATCCTGCAGGGCTTCTCCTACTTGCACCAAGTGTTTTTGCAAGTAATCAATACGATAGTCATCTTCGACTGTTGGACCGTCAGGGCCATCTACGAGGACATCCTTAGCACCTAACCCATTTTCCACAATGAAGAGTGGTAACTGGTAGCGGTCGTAGAAATCGTTGAGCACCAGACGAAGACCCACTGGGTCAATTTGCCAGCCCCATTCAGATGATTCCAGATAAGGGTTAGAAATTCCACCCATGATATTTCCCTTGCCGACAGCATAGTCCTCAGGATTATGAGCCTGAGCCACAGACATGTAGTAAGAGAAGGAGATAAAGTCGACAGTGTTTTTAAGCATCTCTTCATCGCCGTCTGCAAACTGGATCTCGATGCCATTGTCACGGAAATAACGCTTGATGTAGTTTGGATATTTTCCACGAACATGGATGTCTGAGAAGAGATAATTTTGGTTTTCAAACTCACGCGCAGCCAGCTGATCCAGTGGATTTGACGTCATCCCATAGGCAGGCATGGCCAAAACCATACAGCCAATCTTAAAGTCTGGATTGATTTCATGACCGATTTTAGTAGCCAAAGCTGAGGCTACCAATTCGTGGTGAACCGCCTGGTAGAGGTCTTGCTTAGACAAGTCCTCATAAGGTGTGGCAATCCCTCCAGACATGAACGGTGCGTGTAGAACAGAGTTGACCTCATTAAAGGTCAGCCAGTATTTAACCTTATCCTTATAACGCGTGAAGACTGTACGGACATAGTTCTCATAGAATCTAATCAAATCACGATTGGCCCAACCATTGTAGTGACGTGCCAAATAAAGCGGTGTCTCATAGTGGGACAAGGTCACCAGAGGTTCGATCCCATACTTGGCCAATTCATCAAAGACCTTGTCATAAAAGGCTAAACCAGCTTCGTTTGGCTCTGTTTCATCACCATTTGGGAAAATCCGTGACCAAGCGATAGACATGCGAAAGACCTTGAAGCCCATTTCAGCAAAGAGAGCGATGTCTTCCTTGTAGCGATTGTAAAAATCAATTCCTTCAAGCTTGAGGTTATCAGGCGTTGGTTCATCTGTAATCAAGGGATTGTGGTCTCCAGCCTTAGCTGGTACGCCGCCTCGAGGGGTTACATCCTGTACAGACAGCCCCTTGCCGTCAACATTGTAGGCACCTTCAAACTGGTTGGCTGCAGTCGCTCCACCCCAGAGAAAATCTTTCGGAAAAGTATAGGTCATGGTCATACTCCTTTAGTTTTTTTCCTAGTATAACTCATAGCAGAGCTAGATTCTAGCAAAAAACTAAGATAATCTGATACTATCCTACGGTAAAAATTTCTCAAATCAACCAACTATTCGACTCTGCCCGGCATCAAAGCAAGCAAAATAGACTCCCTCCCTTCTAACTTTCTTAAATCCTTTATAAAGATAATAAATACAGGATAACACCACCAAAATCAAGTAAGAAAGGCTGGCGTAGCATTCACTTAGCAAACAAAATAACTCCACATTACAACAAAAAATCAACCTGATTTCTCAGGTTGATGGGATGATATTTTCTTACAAGCCTTTCACTATGTTTACGACATTTTCAACGGTGAAGCCGTAGTTGTCGATAACAGTTTGAGCTGGAGCTGAGGCACCAAACTTGTCGATACCGATGACAGCACCGTCAAGGCCGACATACTTGTACCAGCTTTGCGTTGCAGCCATTTCAATCGCCACACGACGGCGAACACTTGATGGCAAGATTTCTTCTTTGTAAGCTGCGTCTTGTGCATCAAAGAGCTCTGTTGATGGAAAAGATACGACACGTACCTTGTCACCTTGAGCGACTAATTCTTTGGCTGCCTTCACAGCCAAGTTTACTTCTGAACCAGAAGCGATCAGAATCGTATCAAAATCAGCTGTATCGTAGACCACATAGGCACCTTTTTCTACTTTACCAAAGTCTGTGCCTTCTTCAACGGTTAAATTTTGACGGGTCAAGACAAGTGCTGTTGGAGTCGATGTGCTGGTGAGAGCCAAGTGCCAAGCAGCTTGTGTTTCACGCGCATCCGCTGGACGGATGACGTTGAGGTTTGGCACGGCACGGAGTCCTGCCAAGTGCTCGATTGGCTCGTGGGTTGGGCCATCTTCACCAACGGCGATAGAATCATGGGTAAAGACATAAGTCACCGGCAATTCTTGGATAGCTGACAGACGCATCGCCGCTTTGACATAGTCAGAGAAGACGAAGAAGGTACCACCGTAGACGCGGAGTCCACCGTGAAGCGCCATACCGTTCAAGACAGTACCCATGGCAAACTCACGCACACCAAACTGGATGTTGCGGTTGAGTGGGTTTTTGCTGTCTTGGAGGCCGTCAGCCTTGATGTAGGTCATGTTGGAGTGAGCCAAGTCAGCAGAACCACCCAAGAAGGTTGGCAAGACTGCAGCTGCTGCGTTGATCGCATCTTGTGACGAGTTACGAGTTGCTTGTGAGAAGCCATTGTCGTAGACTGGGAAGTCTTTTTCCGTGATCGTCACAGGTGCTTGACCAGCTACGATGGCATCGATGTCACTTGCTACTTCTGGGTAGGCAGCCTTGTAGTCTGCAACCAATTTTTCCCAAGCCGTGTAGGCTGTTTGACCGCGGTCCGCAACATTTACTTTGAAGTCTGCGTAGACATCTGCCGGTACTTCAAACGGTGCGTAGTCCCAACCAAGGTTGGCACGGGTTGCAGCTGTTTCATCAGCACCAAGAGGCGCACCATGAACGGCATTGGTCCCACCTTTGTTTGGTGAACCATGTCCGATAACAGTTTTCACTTCGATCAAGCTTGGTTTGCCAGCAGTTTTTGCCGTTTCAATCGCTGCAGAAATAGCTGCCAAGTCTGTACCGTCTTCAACGAGAGCTGTATGCCAGCCGTAGGCGTCGTAACGGGCACGGATGTTTTCAGAGAAGGCATCCTTGGTTTCACCGTCCAAACAGATATCGTTTGAATCGTAGAGAACAATCAATTTTTCCAAGTTTTGAAGACCCGCATAAGAAGATGCTTCAGCAGATACACCTTCCATGAAGTCCCCGTCACCAGCGATAACGTAGGTATAGTGGTCAAAGATTGGAAAGCCATCTTTGTTGTATTTTGCAGCCAAGAAACGCTCTGCTTGGGCAAAACCAACGGCAGTTGAAATTCCTTGTCCAAGAGGACCAGATGTCGCATCAACACCAGCTGTATGGGTCACTTCTGGATGACCAGGTGTTTTAGAGCCCCATTGACGGAAATTTTGCAACTCATCAATTGTCACATCACTATAGCCTGAAAGGTGCAAGAGAGCGTACAAGAGCATAGAGCCATGACCAGCTGACAAGACAAAACGGTCACGGTTAATCCAGTTTGGTTGCTCAGGCGTAATGCGTAGGTGGTTTGTGAAGAGGCTGTAGGCCATCGGTGCAGCACCCATGACCACACCCGGGTGACCAGAGTTAGCTTTGTTGATGGCGTCGATTCCAAGGAAGCGAATCGCGTTTACTGAAAGATTTGACATCCTATTCTCCTTATTGTTTGAAGGCAGCCCAGTCTTTGGCGAAAATTTCGAGACCTTGAGCTGTCAGTGGGTGTTGGGTCATCTTAGCAAATAAGGCATCTGGGATGGTCGCAATATGCGCACCAAGCTTAGCTACTTCTTCCACATGAACGGTATTACGGATGCTAGCAGCGATGATTTTAGCATCATAGTCATAAAAGTCAATAATAGCACGCAAGTCGGCAATTAGCTGATAGGCATCTGTTCCAATGTCTTCAAGACGACCGACAAAAGGACTAATATAAGTCGCACCTGCCTTGATAGCCATGAGCCCTTGTGAAACGGTGAAAATCAGCGTCACATTTGTTTTAATGCCTTCACGTGAAAGCACATTAACAGCTTTAAGGCCTTCGGTTGTCATAGGGATTTTAACTACCACATTTGGTGCCCATTGGGCAATGCTTCTAGCTTCAGCAATCATGTCTTCTGCTGCTTCACCCGTCACCTCAGCTGAAACAGGTCCGTCAACAATCTGACAGATTTCCTTAATAACCGTTTCAAAATCACGTCCCTCTTTAGAAATGATAGAGGGATTGGTCGTCACACCATCGACGACTCCAAGTTCATTGATCAATTTAATGGCTGAAACATCAGCTGTGTCTAAGAAAAATTTCATATTATACCTCTTTAAATTCGGTTGAGTGAATAATGAAAGGGCTGATGGACAACCCTTCCTGTGTTAATTAAAGCAATGCCTTGAATTGGATGTTTGAATCTTCCAAGAAGCAGTCATCAAAGCCACGTGGATGGTGGTATTCAATCCGATCTTTATCCAATGGATAAGTGTATTTACCACCCACTTCCCAGATAAATGGATGGAAATCATACTGCAAACGTTCTTTGCGCATCTTCCAAAGTTCCAAAATCTCATCCGTTGATGCCATGAAGTTTGACCAGATGTCGTAGTGAACTGGGATGATGACTTTAGCACGCAAATTTTCAGCCATACGAAGCAGGTCGATTGAAGTCATCTTGTCTTGAATACCGATTGGGTTGTCCCCGTAGTTGTTAATAGCCACGTCAATCTTAAAGTCACGACCATGTTTTGCAAAGTAGTTTGAGAAGTGTGAGTCTGCACCGTGGTAGATGGTTCCGCCTGGTGTTTCAAAGACGTAGTTGACAGCTTTCTTAGCCATGAGTTCATCTGTCACCGCAAGACCTTTAAGGTTGCCACCGTTTTCTTCGTAGCCATCAATAGGAAGAGTTACCAAACATGTCCGGTCAAAAGATTCTACCGCATGAACTTTGACATCTTTAAATTCAAAGCTGTCACCTGGTGCGATACGGATGATACGGTCAGCAGGTACGCCCCATTTTTCCCAGATATCCCCTGACTCAGTTGGTCCAACAAATTTCACATGATTGAGGTTTGGATTGTTCAAAATCGCTGCTGCTGTGTTGATATCCATGTGATCGCTATGAACGTGAGATACCAAGTAGTAGTCCAACTCATTGATGGCAAATGGATCGATGACCATTGGTTGCACGCGCAAGTTTGGTTGGAGTTTACGAACACCCGCCATGTTAGCCATTTGGTGACCCCAAACCATATCTTTTACTTTTTTAGTTGATTTTCCGCGTGAAGCCCACAAGTCCATGACGATATTGGCACCACCAGGTGTCTTGATCCAAACACCACAGTTACCTAGCCACCACATGGCAAAGTTATCAGCAGGCACAACTTCTTGTTCAATTTCTTCATTGAGCCAAGTGCCCCACTCTGGGAATGTTGAGAGAATCCATGATTCACGTGTAATATCTTGTACTTTAGCCATCTGGCTTTCCTCCTCTTGAGTCTTGTTGTTTTTACAAGACTAGTATAGTCCAAATAACCTCCCATAAAAAGACCAAGAAACACACAAATTTGTGTTCAGTTTTGGGCTATTATAATCATTTTTTGCCATCTAAAAAAGAAGTGAAACTCACTTCACTCCGACAAAAAAATTAATATTCTTAACTTAATTTAAAGTTTATTGGATTGCATCATCTCTTGTTCCAAAATATGACTAATTTGAGCTTTCAAGACACGGCGTTCATCTACATCTGGAACATAAGGTTGAAGGCAATTTTCAAGTTTTTGACTGATTGAAACAAACTCCTCGTTCTCTCGGTGATTGAAAATTCGCGAAAGTTTCATCCGATCCAACTCCGTCAATATCGGTTGAACAACCATCACTGGTAAAGAGGTTTCCAAAGCATCGCTCGTTGAGATGACAATATCAGCAACCACAATATCGGCTACACTGTAAAATTGTTCTGAGGTAAACACGGCCTGGATAAGGCAGTGATTGAGTATACTCTCACATTGACTCAGCAGTAATTTCTGAATTCCAATTCCTTCATCACAAACAATAATCACAGATTTATTTTCTTGTAATTGCGAAACATCTTTAACTAACTCGCCTCCCAAATGAATGACCAAATAGGCAATGTCATCATCATTCAACCGAATAAGCCAAGATTCCTCAAGGAGAGAGGCACAGCCTTGTGTCATTTGGAATAAATCTGAATAGCGGGTTTTAATTTGCTGCGTTAATGGATTAACTGAAACAATGCCGTAAGTCTTTCGATATAACAAAGCTTTGCAATGGCGAAGCAACTGATTTAATAAATCATCATAATGTTTAAAATTCAAGTGATATTGCTCACTTAAAGCCATCAAGAAACGATTTAAGACCGTCTTCATCTCTGCATAATCTTGACTCTCTAAATGAGAATCACGATCTTTCCTAAAGGACAATAAGAGCATGGCCACAAGACTAATCTCAATTTTATCTAATTGCAACTCAAATCTTTGCTCCAAGCCCTGAGCAATCTTACTAGCTAGAGCGTATTCTTTCCGTTTCCAGGTTAAGCTAAAATCCCGATTAACCGCTTGGCGTTCTTCTTCTGTCAATTCAATACTACGATAACTCAACAATAAATAGGGTAAAATCTGAACCATAAACAGACTATCTTGTGGATTTAAGGTTTTTCCCAGAGTTTCCTGAGCACAGGTTAGAGATTGATGAATATAATTATTTACCTCATCGGAAAAATACTGCTTTAACCCTGTCAGGTCAATAAGTCGATCACGAATAATGTCTACAAAATTCTTATTCCCCTCCGTATAGATACGGTAGAGAAGTCGATATAAAAATTGTATCTTTGATAAGGGATGACAAACGAAATAATAGCCACTTACTTTAGTTACCTGTAACTGAATGTCATACTCTTCTTCACTTAACTTAGACCGTATGTCATTCAAGTCATTTAAAACTGTATTCCTAGAAACATCGTTCAACTTCATCAACTTTTCTAAGGTGACTCTCTCTTTAGAAATCGCAATATAAGTCAAGGTCAGTTGAATTCGCTCTTCCACACTCATGACATAGGAGTAATCATCCAATTGCGCTAACAGTTCTTGACAGGCTGACTTTTGAGCAGAACTCAATACGATACCTACTCTGGGATAGCTGATAATCTTGTCAACATCAGCTGGGAGAACATCATTAATCTTATCCAAATGATAATAAATTTTACGTCTCGACTGATTAAGAGTCTTTGAAATCTCCATGATGGTTTCTGGGTTCTCAAGTCCCATTAAATAAATCAGAAGATCATAGCTCTTTTTATCAAGTACAAACATTCTTCTCCTCCATCTCACATCAATTACTATAATTCATCACTAAAAATTAGCTAAGTTTAAACTAAAACCACACAACTGTTTTCTAATCAAAAACTCTGTAACCCTTATTAAATAACGGATTCATTAGGACTTCGACACTCATTTTTTCTTATAATCACGACCTATCCATTATAACATTAACATCATCGATTATAATATTTTTCTCAAACTTTCTTGTTAACTCAGTCTACTTATTGTTAAAAATCGGCAAATCAACTAACACATGATTTACCGATTAACTTGTTCAATTTTTAAGAGAGTGAGGGAATCAGTCTAAGGTTATTAATGAGCATCCCCTTTTTGACCATAATAGGCATTAGGACCGTGTTTACGGAGGTAGTGCTTATCAAGAATATATTGTGGGGCAGGTTCAACTCGTGGATTGATTTGCTCAGTGTAACGATTCATCCGGGCCACTTCTTCAAGGACAACACTGTGGTAAACCGCTTGTGCTGGGTCTTTACCCCATGTGAATGGGCCATGATTTCGAACCACAATCCCTGGAATAGCAACTGGATTAATCCCACGGCGAGTAAATTCTTCGATAATGACAGTTCCAGTTTCTTTTTCGTAGGCAGAGTTGACTTCTTCTGCTGTCAAAGAGCGGGCACAAGGCACTGGCCCATAGAAGTAATCCGCGTGCGTGGTCCCATAAAAAGGAATGTCACGACCAGCCTGGGCCCAGCCAACAGCTTCTGTTGAGTGGGTGTGAACCACGGCTCCGATTTCAGGCCAAGCCTTGTAGAGCTCCACATGGGTCTTGAGGTCAGACGATGGATTGAGGTCTCCTTCCACCACGTTCCCGTCAAGGTCCGTCACGACCATGTTTTCAGGGGTCAATTTGTCGTAATCTACACCGGAAGGCTTGATGACGATGCGACCAAGTTCCCGGCACACTTCAGACACATTTCCCCAAGTAAATTTGACGAGACCATGTTTGGGGAGAGCCACGTTCGCCTCATAGACACGTTGGCGCATTTCTTGTAAATCTTTTGGCATGTCTTATAATCCTGCTTTCTCAATTAATGGGTAAAGGAAATCTTGTGCCTTTTTGATAGCGGCCTTGGTTTCTTCTACCGTTTCACAATTTTCTGACCACATTTCAATCAAAAATGGCCCTTGGTAATTGGTCTTTTTCAGAACTGCAAACATATTTTCCCAGTCCACACAGCCTTGACCAAAAGGCACATCACGGAACTGACCTTTTGAGGTTTCTGTGACAGCATAGGTATCTTTCAAGTGAATAGCTGCGATGGAACGATGACCAAGGTAAAACTCACTCCAGATATCGTTGTGCCAAGCAGAGACATTTCCTGTGTCTGGGTAGACAAAGAGATAGGGAGAGTTGATTTCTTTCTCAATCGCCTTGTATTTTTCAATTGAGTTGATGAATGGATCATCCATAATTTCTATGGACAAAATGACCTGTGCTTGCTCTGCCCAGTCACATGATTTCCTCAAGTTGCGGATAAAACGCTCACGTGTTTCAGGAGACTTTTCTTCATAGTAAACATCGTAACCAGCTAATTGAATGACACGAACACCCAAGTCTTGGGCCAGTTCGATACATTTTTTCATAGCTGACAATGCTTCTGTTTCCAGCTCTGGATCGTTTGATCCAAGCGGATAACGGCGATGGCCAGAGAAGCAGATGGTCGGAATCCGAACACCTGTTTCGTAGATAGCTTTCACGACGTCAAGACGTTCTTCTTTTGTCCAGTCGAGACGAGCCCAACGGGCATCTGTTTCATCGACAGACATTTCGACAAAGTCAAAGCCTAATTCTTTTGCAAATTGCAGGCGTTCCAACCACGTGAAGTGCTTGGGTGTCGCCTTTTCGTAAATCCCAATAGGACGTGTCATGTTTACCCCCAGATACGGCGGATTTCATCTTTGAACTCACGGGCAGCTGCAGCTGGATTATCCGCCTCGGTAATCCCACGGCCAGCGATGAATGTGTAGACATCTACGCCTTCAAAGAGTTTGAGTGTATCGACATCCAGTCCGCCTGTCACAGACACACGGAAGCCCATGTCGATGAGTTTTTTCACTTTATTGAGGTCTTTTTCACCCCAAGTTTCGCCAGCAAGTAGAGCATCACGTGATTGGTGGTAGATAGCTTGAGAGATCCCTGCATCGAGCCAGAGCTGTGCTTGTTCATAAGTCCAGTCCCCGTAGAGTTCGATTTGGATTTCTCCCTTGTCACCGCGCACTTCCTTAATGGCTTTCAGAGCAGCTTCCATTGTTGGAATCGTTGCAGAACAGATACAGGTCATCCAGTCAGCACCACGTACTGCGTTGTTTTTCGCGACGGTACCGCCAGCATCCGCACACTTAGTATCTGCAACGATGATTTTTTCTGGGAAGAGGTTGCGAAGAACTTCGACCAATTCGCTACCAACTTGGAGAAGGCATACCGTACCTGCTTCGATGATATCCACTTCGTGGCCCACTGAAACGGCTGCTTTAATAGCCCCTTTGAGGTCTGAGTGATCGAGAGCGACTTGGAGATTTGGAATTTGTTTTGTCATAGTTAGACTCCTTTATTCATGGCATTTGGGTTACCCCATTACTCCTTCATTATAAAACGCTCGCAGTGTTCAAAAAAGACCAAATAAAACACAGCCCAGTGTTCATTTTTGGACTGTGTTGAGACTTATATCGATTGAAAAAACAGCACCAAAATGCTGTTTCCAATAATTTAACTATAATTAGTCTTCTAAATCAAAACCTTCAAGGTAGGGACTAGATTTTGATTCTTCTACCATTTCTAAGACTTCTTCTGGTGTTTGACATGCTACCAAACGCCCAATAGAATTTTCCAATTCAAACAGGGCAATGATTTGGGGGATTGCGACAGATGTATGAATAGCAGGTGTTGTAGCTGCCAAAGTCAAAAGCACACTAACTTCTTTTCCATCTGAAAAGGTCACAGGTTCTTTGAGGGTAATGAGAGCAAATGAATCTCGATTGACACCATCTCCTGCTTCAGCATGAGGCATTGCCATCCCTGGCATAAGAATATAGTATGGTCCATACTTTTCTGTTGAAGCAATGATGGCATCATAATAGCGTCGTGTCGCAGCTCCACTGTCAATGAGGGGCTGAACAGCTAATTCGACAGCTTTTTCCCAGGTATCTGCACTTAAGCCCAGACGAATAGAATTATTTTCGATAAATGATTTTTTTAAGTTCATGATCAAACCTCTTAGTACTTTTTAAAATAAGGAGGTTGGGTTTCCCCAACCTTCCCTCTTGTCTATTCCAAAATGGCAGCTAGCTTTGTTTTAATTTCATTGTCATCCATCAAATTATCAAGACCTACCAATTTACCATTTGTACGGCCTTCTAACTCTGAAATCAAGTGGTTTGAAGCAACGACAATGTCATAGCCTGAAGCCAGTCCTTTGGCTTCACCAACTGAGCAAGAAGCTGATTGAATATCTGTCACACCAAGCTGACGAAGAGCATTTTCAACTTTCATTTTGATCACCATTGATGATCCCATACCGTTTCCGCAAGCTGTCAATACTTTAACCATAATTTTTCCTCTTTCTATGCACAACTCTTATTGTGTATTTGATTATTAATACTTAATTAGTTTACCACAGTTTCTTCTGCTTGAACATCGCCACGATAGTAGGCTTCTTTGTCTTTAGCTTTAGCGAACTGCAATTGTGGGATAGCCAATAAGAAGAGACAAACCACAGCAAAACCAGCGATTCCAAGGTATTTAAAGCTATAGGCAAATGGCACCCAAGGAAGAACGAAGTCAATATTACCATGGTAACCACCAAATGAGGCCAAACCAAGAAGGGAAACTGCTACTGCACCAAGCGCAACTTGAAGCACCCCGGATAAGAATGAGAGAATAACTGCTGCTTTCCAACCACCACGTTTGTCAGCGTATACGGCGATTGCCGCATTATCAAAGAATACTGGAACGAAACCAGTGATGATAAGAACTGGGTTCTTAAAGACAATGAGCAAGATGATCGTAATCAACTGTCCGATCAAACCAGATACGAAACCGAAGAGCACAGCACTAGATGAGCCAAATCCGTAAGAAGCCGCAACGTCAACCGCTGGAAATGAACCTGGCAAGAGTTTGGCAGAGATCCCTTGGAAGGCATTTGTCAATTCAGCAACGAACATCCGTACACCTTGCATCAAGATGAACAAGTAAACGGAGAAGGTAAAGGCTACTTCAACCACATACATGAAGAAGGCTTGTTTTTCAGGACCTGCGTAAAGAGTTCCTGATGTGATAACTTCTGGATTAGACATGATGTCTGGACCAAGGACGTAGAGAATGGCCCCGAAGAAGACCAACATCAATGTTGCAGAAGCAACAACTGTATCATGGAAGATGTTTAAGAAGGCTGGCAATTTAAGGTTATCCAAGTTGTCTTCTTTTTTACCCAATTTTGGTGCAACTTTGTCCACAAACCAGATGGCAAATTGTTGTTGGTGACCGATGGCAAATCCACCGCCACCTGTCAGGCGTTGTGTTGGCTCAACTGTCATGTTTGAGCTGACTGCCCAGTACAAACCACAGACAATACCCGTTAATACAGTTGCAAGACCGACATTCTTACCAACAAAACCTCCCAAGAGGAAGATAATCATCAATGAAACTGTAGTTGCTTGTTGCACCATGATGTGACCTGTGATAAACAAGGTCCGCACCTTAGTTACCTTACGAAGGGCAACTAGAAGAATATTGACAAAGAATCCAATCAGCAATGCTGACGCTGCGATACCGGCAAACGTTGGAAACTCTTCGGCAATTTTATTATTAACCGCTGCAAGTCCAAAGTAAGGGTCAATAACTGCCGCACCGATATTGAACTTGTAATTCAAGGCTGCAAGAATTGGACGGAAAGTCACAACCAGTCCAGATGCTGCTACATTCAAAATCATGTATCCAACTGTTGCCTTAACAAATCCTGCAAAGACATCGTGGAATGGCTTTTTCAAGAGCAAGTATCCGATAAATACCAGCAAACCAACGAAAAAAGCTGGTTTCTGCAAAATGTTCAGTGAGAACCACTGCAAGATGGAGAGTAATACATCCATTTCATTTACCTCTTTTTAATAAGATTTTTGTTACATGTTCATTATAATTCTTGAAAACGTTTTACAAAAGACCAAGAATTACACGTTTTTGTGTTCAAACCTGTACTCAATTCTTTATTACTTCCCGATGATTGATCCGAATGATACAAATTTATAATTTTTGAACGAAGCCAAAACAGAGCCTCCTGAGGAAGCTCTGCTATGATTCAAATAAGAAAGAATTAATCGACGTACTTCTCACTGCGGTTGTTGAGCCAGCTGTAGTTGAGACCAATCAGCAAGCCACCACCGACGAAGTTTCCAAGTCCTGCGAAAAGGAAGTTGGACAGTACACTCATCACGGTCATACCTTCTACTGGACCACCATTGGTAAAGAAAGCCAGGGAGAAAGTAGAGAAGTTAGCGATAACGTGTTCAAAGCCAAGGAAGGCAAAGATAAAGATGATGAAAATCGTTGAAATGACCTTACCAGCATCATCCTTCATCCGCATAGAAACAAAGACTGAGATGTTAACAACCATGTTGGCGAAGATTCCTTCAACAAACTGGGTCCATGGCGTTTTCTCTAATTTAGTTGTTACCGCAGAAATCAGATAGCTGGTATCAGGCTCAAAGTGTCCTGCACTAAATGGCAAGGTTTGGGACATAAAGAAGGTCGCAATCACGGCACCAACAAAGTTAAAAAAGATACAAGTCGCCAAGATTTTCCAGGCTGTTTTAGTTGGGATAACCTTACGGTGAACAGCATTCACCATGTACATCATGTTAGAGGTACCAAGTTCGGCGTTCATGTAAACAATCATGACCAAACACCAACCAAACATGAGACCGTAACCAAACTTACCGAGACCGTCAACGATATGATTGAGCTTATCACAGACGTAGATTGAGATTGCAAGACCGATGGTCAAATAAATGCTGGCAAAGACCGCCCGCAAAGCATAGGCCCAGTAGTTCTTCTCAATCAAGTCAGCTTTTTTGCGAATGGAGTAATCAATCGTATTAATCAGCGGACTTTTGTGTTCTTGTTCCAAAATAATTCCTCGCTTTAGCGTATTTTTTAGCCTTAAAATCACTTCAAACTGTTCTGAACTCCAGTATTTGAGAAAAGTTTGAAACAATTTCAATTCATTGCAGAGATTTATAGTCACTACAATTTTCAACCTCATCAAGTATAACAAAAAAATGCCAAAAGATTAAGGCATTTTAAGGATTTTTTCAATGTAAACGATTCCTTTTGGACCATAGCAGAGCGAAACCGATTGAATTGACAGTCGCTGACTAAAAAGACTGCTTCTGACCCTGTTTGAACTGCTTCTGCTGTGCCTTTGACCAGCACAGGAGTGTAAGACTCAGGATTTCATAAATGACGAAGAACAACAAAAAACAGTGCAGGAAAAAATTAGCAGGTAGGGCCATGATGACAGGATCCGTCGCTGGGTCAAAGAGCCAGGAAGAATCTCCAGGAAATAGCAACTGATGAAAGACGGTAAAGAAGGTCTCAAACCCTAGAACGGCTCCTATTCCACCAATGAGGATAGGTAGAACAACCAAGCCCCACCAGGTCTTGCTATGGATCCAAAGCGACTTGAACTGACCAGATTTTTTCAAAAATAGGATGGTTGGGATGACCGTTATCAGAAAGATAGTCTGGGTCAGATGAAAGAGGCCCTTAACATCTGCAAAGTGCTTAAGACCACTGGCAGAGGATGGAAAATCCGGCATGTTCAAAACTTGTGATAAGGGATTAGTCAAATAATCCATCAGATGATTAAAATTAGCCAGCAAGGTCGCCTTGTCCAAACCAGTCCAAGAGGTTAAGCCCAGACTAACCACCTCCCAGGGATAAATCAACCAGGCCAGGTAAATGGTCAAGAGTATTGCTAGACTAAGTACTGTTAGGACTGTTGAAATAAGTGATAGCTTAGTTTTCATCGAAGCTCCATTCATCCAAGGAATGAACCACATGGGTCGGTGCAATCGGCAAGCCCTCTACTTCCTCTGGCTTGGTAAAACCTGTCAAGGCTAAAAGAGTCGGAAAACCGTTGTCAATCCCAGCCCGGATATCAGTCAGGTAATTGTCTCCCACCATAAGGGTCTCTTCCCGCGGTGTCCCTAACAGCGCCAAGGCCTTGTCCATGATGATGGCTTCAGGCTTGCCCATGATGACGGGTTTGACACGAGTTGCTGCTTCAAGGAGGGCCAACAAGGAACCTGCACCTGGCAAAAGCCCTCGTTCGGTTGGAATGTTGAGGTCGGGATTGGTCCCGATAAAGGTCGCCCCGTTTTGGATGGCTAGGGTAGCTGCTACAAACTTTTCATAATCCACCTGCCAATCCAGGCCAACAACCACATAGGCTGGCTGGTCTCCCGTCAAGGTATAGCCTGCTGCCTCAATAGCTGACTTGAGCCCACTCTCTCCAATAACGTAAGCCGTCTTCTCATAACCCAGGTCATTCATGTAGTCCACTGTGGCCTGGGTCGCTGTGTAGATGGTCTCAATTCCTGTCTCTATGCCAAACTGGCTGGACAGCATGGTCTGGATATCTTCTGGCGTCCGCGTGGTATTATTGGTCACAAACAGGTAAGGCAAGCCCCTCTCCTGCAAGGCCTGCACAAACCGCTCCCCTGCTGGAATCCGGTCCTTCCCCTTGTAAATTGTTCCGTCTAAATCAATCAAATAACCCTTATAGGTCATGTGGTCCTCCGTCAATTATGCTCTTCTAAAATCAAAGCTATAAATCACTAGGTTTCCTTGTCTAGTTCTTTTGCGCCTGTCTTAACATGCCTTGTCAAATTTTGATTATTAGCAATTATTATTTTTCCATTATAGCATGTTTTCCAAGTAAAATCTGATAAAGGATAACTTAATTTTTCTTTTCTAACTCTACGAATTCGGATAATATAACTGTATCTTTACAGAAATCTACCTTCTTGATAGAATATGTGGAAAGGGGGGATACTAATGAAACATCTTGGAACAGTCCTCATTGAAACCGAACGTTTACGGTTACGGCCACTTACCTTATCTGATACGCAAGCCATGTATGATAATTGGGCGAATGATGTAGACGTCTCTCGCTATGTGACCTGGGAAACTCATGCAAATTCTGAAGAAACTGCTGAACTCATGGCTTTTTGGTGTCAACAATATGACCAACCCAATTTTTACAATTGGGGCATTGAAATCAAAGAAACTGGCGAACTAATTGGCACTTTCACTTTTGTATCGCTATCGGAGCGTGACCTTGTTGCCGAGTTAGGTTACTGTATCGGTCAACAATGGTGGAATAAAGGTTACGTTACTGAAGCAGGAAAAGCACTCCTAGACTTTGGTTTTCAGCAACTTGGGCTCAACCGTATCGAAGCAATCCATGACGTCCGCAACCCAGCCTCTGGACGGGTCATGGAAAAATTAGGCATGTCCTACGAAGGGACAATGCGCCAAATTCGGAAAGTCAAAGGACAGTTTGTCACTGTAAAACCCTACTCTATTTTGGCTAAAGAAAATCACTAAGCATACTACTGGTGAATGACAAATTATAATTAGGATGATTCCTTAGTCTCGGTTACACATCCTATTCCTTAATAGAAAAAGCAAGTTCTCGAGTGAGTAACTTGCTTTTTTATATTTATCAAAAACTGGGTTTAGGGCAATTTTTCAATCAAACACAGCCTCCCACTGCTCGGCCTTATAGGCTTCGTAACAGAGGGCAATCTGGTCTTCGCTAGTCTTGTTAATAGAGAGTTCTGGTAACTCATTTAGTGCAAAATACTGGCTATCCAGCGTCTCCGTGTTCGCAACAAACTGACCACCCAGATTCTTACAGAGGAAGAACATCTTGGTCACATGATGGGCAGAACGGCTAGGTTGATGCTTATGCTTGTCCAGCACAGCCACTAGACGGTAGGCCACTACATCCAATCCCGCCTCTTCCTTGGCTTCCTTGACTGTATTATCCATGGGCGATTGAAAAACATCACACCAGCCACCAGGTAGACTCCAGCGCCCATCACTTTCTTGGACTAGAAGGATTTTATCCTCTTGGAAAATAGCTGCGCGGGTATCGAGTTTGGGGGTCTGGTAGCCTGTTTCATTTACAAAGAGGTCTTCTACCACTTCTAGCGGTTGACCTGAGGGCTCCACCAGCATCTCTGCAGCAATCTGGCGGATTTCTTCAAAACGTTCCTTGTCAAAAGCATTGTCCGTGTAAGCCAAACCGTTTTGGGCCAAGGCCTGCAGGCGGACTGCCCAGGTCAACCAGTTGTCTTTAGTTGTCATCACGCGCCTCCCATGTAATCGATGCTTGTGCATGAATCACGCCATCAACAACAATATCATGGCGGCTGGTCAGGCCCGTCCGTTCAAAGCGTGAGGTCACCATGCCACCAGGCGAAATCTCCTTGATGTACTTGAGCTGCATGGTCTGAGGGCGATGGGCCAAAAGAAAGTCATAGCCCAAGACATCGTAAAACCAGTCCAGATAGACCCCGTTGTTGACATGACCGTTCATGTCAATGTCAAAATAACGGATCCGGTAGTCGGTGTCTGTCGGATGGTCCATGGCTAAGAGTTTGGCGATTTTAGGGAGCTTTCTAACTTTTTCAGAGTCATAAGGACCAATCAGTTCATCTGGAACCTGGGCCAGCTTGCGACTGGCAAAGTCAATCAGGACAAAGTAGCAGGTAATGGTGAGGAGCTTCTCTCCCTTTCCATCAAAAATCCGAAAGTCCCGCTGACACATAAAGCGGTCATAGGCCACTGCCTGAGTCTCAATGGTAATGACTTCCTTGTAACGGGGTAGGCGACTAATGTCAAGCTGATAATCCGTCACCACCCAGACCAGGCCATAGGTGTCAAAGACCACCATGTCGCTGCGGCCGATACTCTCCGACTGACGGCCCGACACCCCTAGACAGTAGGAAATAAACTGAGACAGGACAATCTCCTGCTTAACGTCCACCATATCAAAGGGGACTGTAAAGGTCTCACGAAATACTTTACTCATCATCTTCCTCCAAAATAAACCGCTCCGCTACGGTATCGCCCAGGAACAGACCCTTTTGGGTCATTCTCAATTGGTCGCCCTCGATTTGAATCAATTCCTCAGCTAGCAGGTCACGCACCACCTGACCATATTGTTGCTCCAGCGTCACGCCAAACTTGGTCTCAAACCGTGAGATAGAGATGCCAGATTTCTTGCGTAAGCCCAGAAAAAATTCTTCCTCCATCATCTCGTTCTTGGTCAACACTTCTTCAGACAGGCGGGCGTTGCCTTCAGCAACGGATTTTAGGTAGTGCTGGATAGGGCCACGGTTGCGGTAGCGAACACCTTCGAGGTAACCTGACGCTCCTGCTCCGACACCGAAATACTCGGCATTGTCCCAATAGACCAAATTATGCTGGCTCTTGAAGTCTCGTTTTGGGTCAAGCTTGGCAAAGTTAGCAATCTCGTAATGCTCAAAGCCAGCAGCCTTGAGCTCTGCTATGATGTAGTCAAACATCTCTGCTTCCAAATCCTCGGTCGGGAGATTGAGCTTGCCTCGACGCATCTTGTTCATAAAGACCGTGTGGTGCTCCAAAATCAAACTGTAAAGGCTGAGATGGGGAATGTCCAGAGCCAAAGCCTTGGCCACATTCTCCTTGACATCGGCCATGGTCTGACCAGGCAGGGCGTAAATGAGGTCGATGGAAATGTTATCAAAGCCAGCAGCCTTGAGACTATCAATGCTCTCATAAATCTGTCGCTCATTGTGGCTCCGTCCAATGCGTTTGAGGTGCTTGTTGTTAAAGGTCTGGACCCCCAAGGACACCCGATTGACTGCCGAGTTTTTCAGCACTGCAATCTTATCCGCATCCAAATCGCCGGGATTGGCTTCGATAGTGAACTCCTCCAGCATGGAAATATCCAGTTCCTTGGTCAACTCGGTCAGTACATAGTCCAGCTGCTCAGCCGTTATAGCCGTTGGCGTTCCGCCGCCCATATAGAGCGTCCGCAACTGATGAATGTCATAGGACTTAAACTCACGCACCAAGGCCCGCAGGTAGTCGTCCACCGGCTGATTCTGGATAAAGACCTTAGAAAAGTCGCAATAATAACAGATTTGCGTGCAAAAAGGGATGTGCACATAGGCAGACGTTGGTTTTTTCATAGTCCTATTCTACCACTTTCCCGACAAAAAAGGCACCCGAGGACACCGATTTCATCTTAACTAAGGCTCTTGGTCATTTTGACAAAGGCAAAGCTACTACCATTTATCTCCTGATGATACTCATCAACAATCTTGTAGCCGCACTCTTGATAGAGATGGATGGCTCGCGCATTAAACTGGGCAACCCTGAGCACTAGCTCCGTCTGTTCAAAATTAGCCTTGACATGGTTCTCAATAGCCTCCATAAAGCCACGTCCCAGCCCCTGTCCGACGTATTTAGGGTTGGTACCAAGTCCGATTTCTAGGTCATTTTCGTTGGGCTCAAAGTTGACAAAGCCATGGAAGGCACCGTTATGAATCACCTGGAAATAGCGACCTTCCCGGTTCTCTTCTGAGAGTAGCTCTGCCATGTCTTCCGCATCATGAGCCATATCATAAAAATCATAGGGAGCAGGATAGGACCAGCTAGCCACCTCCTCAGCTGCCGCCTGAAACAGAGGCTGAATGTAAAAATAAGGCTCGGTCAGCAGACGTAGAAAGGACTTGTTTAGGTTCTTAATCCGACGAGACTGAATCTCGGGCTTGTCCGTCTGGTAGACATAGTCCGCATAGCCAGACTGATACTCAGGAATCATATCCCCATAAATCGCAGCTGCCTGCTCATCCAGTTGGTCAGTAATCACTTGAATACGATTGTCCATCATCATTCTCCCTCTCCTATAGGCATCAGACTGTTGCACACAATCCAATCTAACTTCTTTAGGCACTAGTATAGCATAAATTTCTCAAGAACATGAAAGAGGACACCAAAGAAACGCCATTTCTAGGCTCTTTATGTTATAATAGGTAAGCAAAATCCTATCTTTTAGGAGACCAAGAATCGAGGTTATCCATGTCTTTTGACGGCTTTTTTTTACATCATTTAACCAAGGAATTGCAGGACCAGGTCCTCTACGGGCGAATTCAAAAGGTCAATCAACCCTTTGAACGTGAGCTTGTCCTGACCATCCGCAACAATCGCCAAAATTACAAACTCTTACTCTCTGCCCATCCGGTCTTTGGACGGATTCAGACCACCAAGGCTGACTTTCAAAATCCCCAAACGCCAAATACCTACACCATGATTATGCGTAAATACCTGCAAGGAGCGGTCATTGAAAACATCCGCCAAGTCGACAACGACCGCATCCTTGAATTTACCATTTCCAATAAAAATGAAATCGGTGACCAGGTCCAAGTCAGCCTCATCATGGAAATCATGGGCAAACATTCCAATATCCTCCTGGTTGATCGAAACGAAGAAAAGATTATCGAGTCCATCAAGCACGTCGGGTTTTCACAGAACTCTTATCGGACCATTCTACCTGGCTCGACCTATATCGCTCCTCCTGCCAATAGGGGACAAAATCCCTTTACTATCGGTGACGAAAAGCTCTTTGAACTCCTTCAGACTGAGGACTTGTCAGTCAAGAACTTGCAGACTCTCTTTCAGGGGTTGGGGCGGGACACAGCTCAGGAATTGAGCAACCTTCTGGCTGGTCCAGACAAGCTAAAGACCTTCCGAGCCTTCTTTGACCGCCCAACTCAGGCCACCTTAACCAGCAAGAGTTTTTCAGCTGTGACCTTCTCAGACAGCCAAGAAAGTTTTGAGACCCTGTCTGAAGCCATGGACTTTTTCTACCAGGAAAAGGCAGAGCGGGACAGGGTAGCCCAGCAGGCTAGCGACCTCATCCACCGAGTTCAAAATGAGCTGGACAAAAACCGCAAGAAACTAGGCAAGCAGGAGGCCGAACTCCTTGCGACTGACAATGCGGAAGACTTCCGTCAAAAGGGAGAACTTCTGACCACCTATCTCAGCCAGGTTCCAAATGACCGTGATCGTGTAACCTTGGACAATTACTACACAGGTCAGCCAATCGAGATTGTTCTTGACATTGCCCTCACTCCCAACCAGAATGCCCAGCGCTACTTCAAGCGTTACCAGAAACTCAAGGAGGCGGTCAAGCACCTGACTGGTTTGATAGAAGATACCCAACAGACCATCACCTATCTCGAGAGCGTCGACTATAACCTCTCTCAGGCCAACACCGATGAGATTGAAGACATCCGAGAGGAGTTGATTGAGGCAGGTTTTGTCAAGGGTCGCCACCGTGACAAGCGCCACAAACGCAAAAAGCCAGAGCAATATCTGGCTAGCGACGGCAAAACCATCATCATGGTCGGCCGCAACAACCTTCAAAATGAAGAACTGACATTCAAGATGGCTAAGAAAGGCGAGCTCTGGTTCCACGCCAAGGACATCCCAGGCAGTCATGTCATCATCAAGGACAACCTTGACCCATCAGATGAGGTCAAGACAGATGCTGCTGAATTAGCTGCCTACTACTCCAAGGCCCGACTCTCCAACCTGGTCCAAGTCGACATGATTGAAGCCAAAAAGCTCAACAAACCAACCGGTGCTAAGCCAGGCTTCGTCACCTATACCGGTCAAAAGACCCTTCGCGTCACCCCAACCGAAGAAAAAATCAACTCAATGAAACTATCATAAATGGACTAAACTAAAACCGAAGCTCCTATGAAAATAGAGGCTTCGGTTTTCTTCTAATTCCTTAACTCACTTTTGCCTACTGTTACTATATTATAATTCCTATAATTCCCTCTTAAGGATATTCAGATTAGTCCCCAATCAGTAAAAATTATTATCATTTGCTAAGCTGCTATAAAGTGGCTTCCACGAAACACTATTGCAATCGAATCACAAGAAAGTTACTTATTCTCCACTATTCGAACAGGGACTATAAAGCCTTCATCCGCATCATAACTGTCATCAGGAGATTCAGATGTCTTCAAAGATACATTCAACTTCTCTTCCTGCTCGTCTAAAAAGGTTAGATAATCTAGCAAGGGATGGATCTTGTGATCGCGATAATAGATGAAGCACAAGCCATTCATGTCCTGGGTTAGTTCATCCATGAAGTAAACAATATGCGTTAGTTCGGTAGACGTGTATTCTCTTTGAAACCAGTAAGTCTGCATACTGGCCTTCCTCAAATCGGCACCAACGATTATAAAGGTCATGACAATTTTAGACGTCACTTTATCATAAACATCTAAAAATAGACGTTTCTCTTCAACTTTTCCCCTACTATCATATTTAAGACGAATGCCTAATTTTTCATTAGAATTGGTCAAATAGTCCGTATAGGGTCTTACCTTGCGTTTCATCAGTTTGATGATAACATCACCGTTGATGGCCGCGACTGCCTCCAAGGTCTCTTCTCTTTTTTTCTGAAGCTCATTATGACTAGCAAAAGCAACAAACTCCTCTGGGAGAGAATTCCTTAGAGGCTCTGATTTTTGAGAATTGGATTTCATATTCGTCTCCTTGAAATTGACTGTTCGATGTAGGATTTCAAGCGTCATTATTGATGCAATAGTTCTTAATATTATTGTAACACAAGCTAATTTGACTGGTAAGTAGTTTTTTAAGAAAATCTCCCATCAATAGACTGGCAAATATAAAAACAAGGAATCTGCGCTCAAGACAGAGATTCCTTGTTTTGATGTTATGATTGAGTCTAAGAGAGCTGCTTGTCCTGTGAGTATCTTCGTTTCCACTTCTCTTATTCCGACTTTTCAATGTCCTTTTTGACCTGTTCACTGTTAAACTTGGCAAAGAGGTATTGGCGGTCTTGGACTGGAAACCGCTGATCCAATTGGTCAACAGCTCCAACTTCAACCTGCCCATGCTTAATCACGTAATCCATGACGTGACCACCAAACGTATGGTCGTCTGAGATGAAGTGCAGGTGATAGCCAGCCACAGAGACCCCGTGGAAAATCTCAGGTGTCCAGATTCCAACAATGGTTCCTGTCACATTGTCGATGGTATATTCTGGCTGGTGGGTTGCAACCTCCGCAAAGGTCTTATCTGATGTTGTTTTAGGAATCATGCGCACGCGCATGCGGGCAAATTCACCATGAATTTTAATGGAGCGGAAGAGATTTTCCCCATCGTAATAGGATTCAATTCGCTTTTCCAATTCGTGATCTGTCATCTCGAATCGTTGGCGGAAAATGACCTCAGCCTGATGGAAAATCACGGCTGCGTAAGGCACTGTGACATCGTCTGAGACTTCAACCACTTCAGGTTGGTCCCCAGAGCCTTTAGCCTGATAAGCTTTGCCATCTAAGACAATCAATTCCCCATCGATAGAATCAAGAGTTCCAATCCCCATATCACCATGGGTCAACAGTTCTCCAATGGTCATGGACCCTCCGAAAAGCCCCGCCATCAAGGCGCCAAGTGTATTATATTGAAATAATTTAATCGGCTCCATCTGTCACTCCTTCGTCTAGTCACCCTATTATAGCACAAGGCTTAAAACTTAAACAATGATTGGTCGGAAAAAATTTCGTCCCTAAAAAGAAAGAAGCTAGGACATCTAACCCAGCTTCAATCTTAAAAAGGTGTTACCTGTAGGACGCAGTGACAATTACTCCCAGTCGTCGGCCATTTCCAGATCATCAGGTACCAGCTGACGGTAGCGAAAAGCTAGTTCACGCGCCTTGTCCTGATAACCGAATTCTCTCAGGACATAAATGTATTCCTTGAGGAAATCTGGGTTAGCCCCCAAATCAACTTCCAAAGCCTCATAGGCAGTCAGGGCTTCGTCTAATTCCATTTCTTGATAAGCCTTAGCAATGTTCCAACGCGTCAGGATGTGGTCGATATCATCATTTGCCAGCTCAACAATCTCTTCATAACGTTCCTGCTCCAGATAGAGATTGGTCAAGCGCAGTAAAACCTCTTCATCATCCTCAGCAACTGAGAGGGCCTTGCGCAGATAGGACTCTGCTGCTTCAGGCTTATGGGTCTCATAGGACAATTGCGAAGCTAGGAGCAAGAGTGGTTGGGAGAACTCATTCTTGGTCAAGCCCTGCTGGGCCAGGCGAAGGGCCTGCTCTGTTTCATGCTCAGCATGCAAGGACAGGGCATAGGCATATTCATAACCTTCAAAATCAGGGTTCAAGGTTTCCAACTGTTTAAAGTAGGTATTGGCCCGCTGGTAATTCTCCTGCTCGTAGAGAATGCAGGCCAGTTCAAAGACCGTCTGGTCCTCATACTCAATCTCCGCAGCCTTTTCCAGAAACTCAATGGCCGCTTCAAATTTACCCAGAGAGGCATAGGCCCGACCAATCCGTTGATAGGTCGACACACCAGTCGTCTCCAGAATCTCACGATTGTCTAGCGTCGCATAGAGGGCAACGCTCTCGGTATAATGCTCCAGGTTGTACTCAATCTCAGCCAAGGCAAAGGTAATCAAGGACTCATCAGACAGGCTGTGAGCCTCAAGCAATTTCTCACGCGCTACATCGGTCAAGCCTTCCGCATCATAGAGGTCAGCCATAACCAAGAGGGCCGTCACATAGTCAGGACTAGCGCTATCAATACCATCCAGATATAGGAAGGCCTCTTCGATATCGCCATCTTCAGCCGCAATCTGAGCCAGGCTAAGTTTGACCTCTGGAAAATCATTTTCCAAGAGTTGGTAGGCCCGCTTGGCCTGAGGGTAAAAACCGATACTTTCCAGATACTCAGCCAATTCTAGCAGGGTTGACTGATCGTCCTGCACCAAGGCCCGCTCAAAATACTTATCTGCATGAGCCAGGTCTCCATGATCTAGGGAGGCCAGCATTTTTTCACTATTACTTAACATTCTATTCTCCCTCAATCTCGTCTAAACCAGTCTCATACTCATCTAAGATGTTCTCAGGCTGAACTGCTCTGCTATGGTCCTCCTCATAAAGACCGCTATAGGCCTTATACCAGTTAAAGATTTCAACCACGACCACCTTGATGGAAGCATAGACTGGAATCCCCAGGAATACCCCCCAGACACCGAACATAGAACCAGAAGTCAAGAGGATAAAGAGGATGGTAATCGGATGAATACTGAGCTTACTGCCGATAATCAGCGGAGTCACAAAACGTCCCTCGATGGTCTGCTCGACAATAAAGACCACGATAACCTTAACCAGCATAACTGGTCCATAAACCAAACCAAGAATGACAACGGGCACCATGGCCAAGAAACTTCCTAGGTAAGGAATCATGTTTAAAATCCCAGCCATAATTCCAAAGGTTACCGCATAAGGCAGACCGATAATGGTAAACATAATCGCAAACATAATCCCAACAATGACAGCAACCGTAATCTGGCCTTGAACATAGCCTGATAACTGGTTGTTAATCTCTGACAAAATCCGCCCTATAGACGTTCGCATTTTAGTTGGAACAACCGAAACCATCCCAGCCTTCATCTTATCACTGTCTCTTAAAAGATAGAAAAGGATAAATGGCGCCATGATAATAGCCACCGTAATTCGAGCAAAAGCTGAAGCAAAGTTTGACGCCCAATTCACCGCAACTGATGAAAAGGATTGAACAAATTCAATTGCCTTCTGGCTATAATTCTCTAGCATATTGACTAGTTGCGGGCGAAAACTCGCTAAACGTTCATCCTTCAGCAAATTGACAGCACTCTTTTCAACCTGCTCAATATAGGTTGGCAAATTAATGAAAAACGCTGTCAACTGATCTTCAATCATCGGCACTAAACTTGAAATCCCCCAGATAATTAACCCTAGCATCCCCAGCAATACCAATAAAATCGCCCAGGTTTTATTCATACCCTGCTTGACTAACAAGGACACAACTGGCTTCAGTAAATAATAGAAAATCGCAGAGATAATCAAAGGAAGCATGATGATGGCGAAAAATTGCCAAATCGGTTCAAATAGAGTTGAAATCTGCGTAAAAACCAAGACATTGAGGAAAAATAACAAGGTTACCATCAAAACGACAGCCGCCTGGTTATTCAAAAATAAGCGAGAAAACCAAGACAAGCCAAAGCCTTTATTGCTTGTCCCCTTGTCTTGCCAGTCATCATTTTTCATAAAACGTTACCTCTTTCCCAATTAGACATTGCTGGTCATCATAGCTAAATTTAGCGGAGAAAAATGGGACATCTTCCAAAATCCACTTAAAGATTTCGTAATCCCCTTCCCAAGTAGGTTTAGATAAGACTTCATCATAGGGCACCCATTCAAGCGTCCCCTCAACACAATCCTCAACCAGTTGCCCCTCAAAATCCGTCACCTTAAACACATAGGTATACCAGTCATGACCCGGTGTAAATTCTGGAAAGGTAATCATTCCCTTAAAATCCATTTCCTTCACCACCAGGCCAGTCTCCTCAAAAATCTCTCGGCGCGCACACTCATCTGGTGTTTCACCCACTTCAAGCTTGCCACCAACCGAAATCCACTTGCCCTCATGGACATCATTTGGCTTTTTATTGCGCAGCATCAGCAAAAGCTCGCTGCCATTATCGATATAGCAAATCGTCGCTAACTTGGTCATCGCACTCTCCTTCTAATCCCTTCTATTATAACAAACTTGCCCGCTATTCAAGACTTTCAGCCTCATTTTTTGAAAAATAGCAGAGCAGACTTCAGTAAATAGCGCTTCACTATAGAAAAATCCTACCTTTTATCAGTTTTTTTCAGACTAATGTAATCCCTTTATGCTATAATCTTATCTAAGAACTTCACAAACTAGGGAGTACCACATGACCCAAACTATCACCTTTGGAACATACACCAAGCGCCTCTCACAGGGAATCTATCAAGCTGAATTCGACCCTCAAACAGGCCAAATTCACAATCTTATACTTGCCGCAACAGAATCAAACCCTTCATACCTGGACCTCAACTCGTCATCTTTCAACTTTAGTATTTCAACTACGCCACAAGCTGGTGGCATCAGTGTTTATGATAAAGCATGGAACATACTAGACCGCTATCGTGAAGAAGGACTAAGCTTTTGTCACGTTACCTATGACGACAAACGTCAGCTCCTCTACTGCTCCTCCTATCATCAAGGACGATTAGTAGTCTTTAGCGTCTCTGAAGAGGGACAGTTGCAATTAACAGACCAACTGCAACTCGAAGGCTCTGGTCCCCATCCCAACCAGGAAAAATCACACCTCCATCAAGCTATTCTGACTCCAGACCAGTATCTCGTGACCTGTGACTTAGGACGTGATTGTCTAGAGACCTACAAAGTTGACTCCCAGGGAAAATTGACCTTAATAGGGATCTATCAAACTCCACCAGGTTCTGGTCCTCGTCACTTAATTTTCCATCCAAAAGAAAAAATAGCCTACCTAGTCTGCGAACTCTCTGGAACAGTTGAAGCTCTAATCTACAACGGTCGAGGCGTCTTTGAACACTACCAGACCCTGTCCACGATACCTGAAGATTACACTGGTTTTAACGCAACCGCAGCCATCAAACTCTCACCCGATGCTAAAAATCTCTATGTCAGCAATCGAGGACACGACTCCATCGCTAGCTTTGCTATTGCTAGAGATGGCCACCTAAATCTCTTAGATATCCAAAGTACAAAAGGCCAAATCCCTCGTGATTTTGCACTCAGTCCTGATGGCCAGTTTCTCCTCGTTCCTCATCAAGACTCGGATCATCTGACAATTTTTAGTCGAGACAGAGAAGGTCAATTATCCCTAATCTCTCACCATCAACAAGTTCCAGAAGCAATTTTTTCAAGTTTTTGAGTGAAAACGTTTGATAATTAAAGAATAAAATGTTTTAATGAAAAAGTAAATAAAATAAAAAGAGGTATTTCACATGAATACAAACGAACTTTTTGACAAAGTTAAAGAACTTATCTCAGGCGGTGACTTGGATAAAGCAAAAGCTTTCCTCGAAGAAAACAAAGACAACTTGGGTGAATACTTCGAACAAGCTAAATCACTCCTTGATGGTGCTAACGGCGTTGACGGAATCCTTGATAAAGTAAAAGGACTCTTCGGCAAATAAGATATTAAAAAAAAGCAGGATAAACTCTGTACTGACCCCCAAAAGTTGGACAAGGAATATTATTGAAAGGATTTAATTCTGTATTGCACAGGACTAAGTCCTTTTAAATTTGTTTTGATTCGTTTGTTGTTGTAGTAAAAAATGTAATCTGTAATAGCTTGTTCAAGTTCATCTAGTGATTGATATAACCTTTCAAATCCGTAGAACATCTCAGATTTAAGAATGCCAAAAAATGATTCTATCATGCCATTATCAGGACTGTTCCCCTTACGAGACATCGAAGGACGAATTCCTTTAGATTCCAAAAAGTGATGATAAGACCAGTGTTGATATTGCCATCCTTGGTCGCTATGGAGAATGGTTCCCTCGTAACGGTTAGCTGGAAAGGTTTTTTCAAGCATGGTATGTACCTGTCTCAAGTTCGGTGAGCGAGATAAAGTAAAGTCAATAATTTCACCATTATAACCATCCATAACAGGGGATAGGTACACTTTTCCCTCCGTTAAAGCAAACTCCGTTACATCTGTATAGCACTTCTCATAAGGTTTAGCTCCTTCAAACTGACGTTGAATCAGGTTGTCAGCCTTCTTTCCTACCTCGCCCTTGTAAGAGGAATACTTGCGTTTTCTACGAATACGAGCCGCTAAGCCCATCACTTTCATCAAACGTTGGACCTTCTTGTGGTTAATCATAAATCCACGATTTCGTAATTCTAAGTGAATACGACGATAACTATAATTCCCTTTATGTTCGTCATAAATGGACTTGATTTCAGCTTTGAGTGCCTTGTCCTTCTCCCCTTTATTCAATTGTTTTAATTGATAATAGTCAGTTGAACGACTTAAGTCTAAGATTTCGAGTAACATCGCCAAAGGGAACTCGTTGATTAACTCTTGAACGATTGTTATTGCTCTTTTAGCTTTGCTTCGTCCTTCAATTGGTATTCTCGCAACTTTTTGGCGCTAGTCGTTCGATGCGAAGCGAGTTACGAATAGCCCTGCAAGGCTTGTCCAAGAGTTAGGAACAAGGTGACGACACGATTGGCTACAAGCTACTGCAAAGTAGGCATTCTCCGCTCTAAGATATTCCAATTCTCTTTGAAGACGCTCTAATTCTGTCATCTCTTCTGGTTTCTTTTTCGGTTTACGTCCCATTTTTGATGGTCTCCCTCGTTGTTTCTCAACAATAGTATAACCGTTTTTCTTGTATTGTGCTATCCAGTTCGGAAGCATTCCTCGATTAGGGAGTCCATAATCGAGAGAAATTGATAATTGAGAATACCCTTCAAGAAGAACCTTATCGATAATTTCTTGCTTTAATTCAGGAGAATAGTATCTATTTTTACTTTTCTTAACAATCTCTGCGCCATATCGATCCATGAGTCTAACCATATATTTTATATTAGAGATATTAACATCATATAGTTTTCCAATCTTTGTCCATGTCATCCCTTGTTTTTTCAAATGATAAATTGTTAATTTATCTTCATAACTTAATTTCATAAAAAAGCACCCCAATTGTTAGATTTTGTGTCTAACTTTTGGGGTGCAGTTCATTTTTTGGGCTCTATAATTTCTGTAGTGGGTAAATTCCCCGCAGAGATTATGGAGCCTTTTTGAGTATAGAAAAAGTCCCATATGACCTATAATGAAAAGCGATAAAACAACTCATTAGAAAGACTCATATGGAACA
>NZ_JBHRZV010000046.1:0-22750 GCF_042649745.1 Streptococcus caprae
GAGAAGTTAGAGGCACTTATAGCAGGGGAGAGTTTCAAGGGGAAGGCGGCGTTTATTCGAGAGATTAAGAATAGATTTGGACACGAAGATGGGATGTAATCATTCTCAAATAAGTATTTAAGTGTGTTATAATGGTTCTATTACTGTATTGGAAGTGGAATATGTCTAAGGATAAATTAATTTTAGCGATTGAGTCATCGTGTGATGAGACGAGTGTTGCTGTCATTAAAAATGAGAGTCAGCTCTTATCAAATATCATTGCTAGCCAGGTTGAGAGCCATAAGCGCTTTGGTGGTGTTGTGCCTGAGGTTGCTAGTCGCCATCATGTGGAGGTCGTGACTCTTTGCATCGAAGATGCCTTGCATGAGGCTGGGGTGAAAGCTAATGAACTTGATGCGGTGGCAGTGACCTATGGCCCTGGTTTGGTGGGGGCTCTTCTCGTTGGGATGGCTGCAGCCAAGGCCTTTGCCTGGGCCAACCAGCTACCCCTTATTTCTGTTAATCACATGGCGGGACATTTGATGGCTGCTCGTGAGCAGGAAGAGTTGACATATCCTCTTATGGCACTCCTTGTCTCTGGTGGTCACACGGAGTTGGTTTACGTTTCAGAGTCTGGCAACTACCATATTATTGGAGAGACCCGTGATGATGCTGTTGGTGAAGCTTACGATAAGGTTGGTCGGGTTATGGGCTTGACCTACCCAGCCGGTCGGGAAATTGATGAATTGGCTCACCGAGGTCAGGATGTCTACGATTTTCCTAGAGCTATGATTAAGGAAGATAATTTAGAGTTTTCTTTTTCTGGACTTAAATCAGCTTTTATCAATCTTTATCACAATGCCCAACAAAAGGGAGAGAGCCTACCTACTGAGGATCTCTGTGCGTCGTTTCAAGCCGCAGTCATGGATATTTTGATGGTTAAGACTAAGAAAGCCTTGGAACAATATCCTGTTCAGACCCTGGTGGTTGCGGGTGGCGTTGCTGCTAATCAAGGGCTTAGGGAACGTCTGGCCGCTGAGATTAATGATGTTAAGGTCATTATTCCACCGCTTCGTCTCTGTGGGGATAATGCGGGCATGATTGCTTTTGCAGCGGCTGTGGAAGCTGAACTGGGACATTTTAGTTCTCTAGATCTTAATGCTAAACCAAGTCTGACTTTTCCAGTTTTGGAACAGTAAGTATAGTTTACATGAATTAAAAAGAAATTCAGGAGTAGATAATCAGTTAGCTCTGCTATTTTTGAAAAAATATGAAAAAAGTTGAAAAAGACCCCGAAAAAGTGGTCTTTTTGCTATAATAAAAGGAAAATAAAAGGAAAATAAAAGGAAAATAAAAGGATGAAATGATGGAAAAAGGTTTTCGTGAGGGGCTGCAGGCAGCGGTACCGACAGCTTTTGGATATGCTAGTATCGGCCTGGCCTGTGGAATTGTAGCGGCGAACTCAGGTATTAGTCCAGTGGAAATGGGGTTGATGTCGGCGCTTGTCTATGCAGGATCAGCTCAGTTCGTCATGTGTGCCATGATTTTGGCAGGGGCGCCACTCTTGTCCATTGCGGTCACCGTATTTTTTGTCAATCTTCGTAACTTTTTGATGTGCTTGCATACAACGACGATTTTTAAAGATAATAGTTTGCCCTCTAACCTTCTCATCGGTTCCTTAGTGACTGATGAGTCCTATGGGGTTCTACTTGGGGAGTATGTCGAGCATAAGTCGATTCAACCTAGCTGGATGTATGGCAATAACTTGGTTGGCTATCTGTCATGGCTAATTTTTACGGTCGTTGGGAATGTTCTTGGTGGAATGATCCCAAATCCTGAGGCTTTAGGATTAGATTTTGCCCTTGTTGCTATGTTTGTCGGAATTTTTTCTGGCCAATTGGAAGCTATGGTTCGACGTCTACCTCTGAAAAAAATTGGTTTGATTTTGCTGGCGGTTGGAGTGGCTTACTTGAGTTTGACGGTCGTGGTGTCGTCCTATGTAGCAGTGCTATTAGCGACCTTGTTGGGATGTTTTGTTGGGGTGTGGTTAGATGATTAGTACTTATGTTTTTGGAGCGATTGTGCTCTCGGCTTTAGTGACCTGGGTCCCCCGGGTTCTGCCATTTGTATTAACCCGTTACAAGGCCTTGCCCGATCTAGTAGTTCGTTTCTTGAGTTTCCTACCTCTGACGATTATTTTTGCGCTAACCTTATCGAGTGTCGTGTCCCCGAAGGTTGGGCAGTTACCTAAATTTTTACCCATTGAGACGATCGCTGTTCTGCCCACTTTTTTCCTTGCGGCTAAGACCAAGAATATCCTCTTGGCAGTTGTCGTTGGGGTAGTTTTGGTAGCGGGTCTACGATTTATCTTTTAAAAAATAGCAGAGCAGGTCTGATAAGAAAGGAGAATTTTCATGTTACACTTTGAGAATGACTATAACGAGGGGGTTCACCCAGAGCTTTTAGAGGCTCTTATTACCACCAACGAAGAGAATTTGCCTGGTTATGGAGCAGATGCCTATACCAAGCGTGCAGTGGACAAAATCCGTCAGGCGATCGCTTGTCCGCAGGCTCAGATTACCTTTTTAACGGGTGGCACCCAGACCAATCAAGTGATCATCAATAGCTTGCTTAAGTCTTATGAAGGGGTTCTTGCAGCAGAAACAGGTCATATCTCTACCCATGAAGCAGGCGCCATTGAGTTTTCAGGGCATAAGGTCTTGACCCTGCCACATGAACATGGAAAATTACGGGCTGCTGATGTGGAGGCTTACCTGAAAGATTTCTACGCTGATGGTAACCATGAACATATGGTTTTTCCAGGTATGGTTTACATCTCACATCCGACAGAGTACGGTGCCCTTTATAGCAAGGCAGAACTGACAGAACTGTCTCAACTCTGTGACCGGTATGAGATCCCGCTTTTTATGGATGGTGCTCGTCTGGGTTACGCTTTGGGGGTGGCTTCTAGTGATGTGACTCTTGCTGATATTGCAGAGCTCTGCCATGTTTTCTACATCGGAGGAACCAAATTGGGTGCCTTAGCCGGTGAAGCCATTGTCTTTACCAGACATAATGAACCCAAGCATTTTATCCCTATCGTCAAGCAGCACGGCGCTTTGGTGGCCAAGGGAAGACTTTTCGGCGTTCAGTTTGATCGTTTTTTTACGGACAATCTCTATCAGAAAATTGGACAGCAGGCCATTGCCTATGCAGAGGAACTCAAGGCTATTTTGCATGAGAAGGGCTATCGTTTCTTCTATGAGAGTCCAACCAATCAGCAGTTTGTCATTGTGGAAAACAAGCAGCTGGAGACCTTGGCGGAAAAAGTCGTTTACAGTTTTTGGGAGAAGTATGATGATAACCATACGGTCATTCGGCTGGCAACAAGCTGGTCTACGACAGACCAAGACTTAGCAGATCTTAGAGATAGTTTATAGGACGAAAAAAGAGCTAGGCCATGTTGCCAGCTCTTTTTTTTGATAATAACTTGAGTATGCCTTTCTTTTTGAAAATGAAAGCAGTTGAGCATGGAATAACCTGTTATTCTCTTCCAAATCAACGCTCGACTTTGCTAGGATTTCTGTCTAACTTCAGTTAGATTTTTGCATCTTTTCCCTTCTATGGAAATTGAATGGAGCGTGAGTTTCCTTACCAGCTGGCCTTTTTAACACCAGGGAGTTGTCCCTTGTGGGCTAATTCGCGGAAGTGAATCCGACTGACACCAAATTTTCTCATGTAGGCATGAGGACGGCCGTCGATACGGTCTCGATTTTTCAGACGATTGGGATTGGAATCCCGCGGGAGTTTACGAAGGGCCTCGTAGTCTCCCTTAGCCTTGAGTTCTCGACGGATCTCAGCGTATTGCTCAATCAATTTGACTTGTTTGTTGTAACGGGCAATCTTAGATTTTTTTGCCATAACAGTCTCCTCTCGAAAATAATTAACCAGTTAACTATTATAGTATAACAGGAAATGAGTAAAATGCAAGAAAAAAGTGAACTGGTTAATGATTTCTCGAAAAAGAAAATCGCTGTCTCAAAGACAACGATTGATGAACTTACCAATGTAAGGAACCTGCAACCCACCCACTGCAGAGGGCAGAAGTGATGTTAAAGCCACCAGTATGGGCGTTGATGTCAAGGACCTCGCCCGCAAAATGCAATCCGGGTACTTTTTTGCTTTCCAAGGTTTTGGGGTTGATTTCCTTGAGGTCAATCCCGCCTTTGGTCACAAAGGACTTGGCCAAGGACATTTTGCCGGTGATTTTAATCTCAAAAGCCTTTAGTTGATGGATGAGGGCTTCTTGCTGTGGCGGAGTTAATTGCTTGATTTTTTCGGGGAATGGCCGAGCGAGGTAGTCAGCTAGCCGTTCTGGGAGCCAGATTTTTAGAGTATTTTTGATGGACTTTTCACGGTTGACGTCAAATTGTTCCACCAACTCCTCTTGGCTCATCTGAGGTAGGAAGTCAAGCTCTGCTATTTCTCCACCAGAGACAAAACTAGAGAGGCGAAGGGCAGCGGGTCCTGAGAGTCCAAAATGAGTAAAGAGCAGGTCGTGAGTGATGACGTGTTTGCCATAGGACAGGGTAACGTCGTCCAGAGAAATTCCCTGAAGAGTCTTGTGCTCAAAATCGGTGAGCAGGGGACTTTCAGCAGCTTCCATGTCGGTGACCTCAAGTTTAAAGTGTCGAGCGACATCGTGACCAAAACCAGTTGATCCAGTCGAGGGATAGGATTTACCGCCAGTGGTTACGATCAGTTTATCAGAGGTGTAGGTGCTGTCTTTTGATTTAACCTGAAAGACGTTCTCGATTTTTTTAACAGAGACAACTTCGCGGTTGGTTTCGATGTGGCCACCCTGCTCCTTGATTTTCTTTTCCAAAGCATCAATGATGGATTTGGACTTGTCAGATTTGGGGAAGACACGGCCGTGATCTTCAACCTTGAGCGGAACGTCATTTTCTTCGAAGAAGCGAATGATGTCGTGGTTATCAAATTGGGAAAAGACGCTATAGAGGAAACGGCCGTTGCCGGGGATGCCAGCCAGGAGGTCGTCCAGGGTGCCATTGTTGGTCACGTTGCAACGGCCTCCACCAGTGCCGGCTAATTTCTTGCCCAGACGTCGATTTTTCTCCAGGAGGAGCGTGTTTTGGCCGTAGTAGGTAGAGGCAACGGCTGCCATCATCCCAGCAGGTCCGCCTCCGATAATAATGGTATCGTAATGTGTCATGCCTCTATTTTATCAGATGTAGGGCCTGATAGCTACTCAGATGCTGGCTGTCCTTTTGGCCATAGCAAAGTAGTAGAGGGAGTAGTATCAGACTACTTTGCTGAAACTGTGAAGGGGACTGGTACTATATCTGCTCTGCTATTTCTTAAATTGACAGAAAGGGCTTGATATGGTACTATTTTCATAAGTGAATTCTGGAATGAGGAGTAAGACTGAGAGTATGACAGTAGAGAAAACGGTCAGTGAATTAGCTGAGATTTTGGGTGTGAGTCGCCAAGCGGTCAATAATCGTGTCAAGGCTCTACCAGAAGAAGATGTGGAAAAAAATGACAAGGGTGTTACCGTCGTCAAGCGCAGTGGTCTGATTAAGCTGGAAGAGATTTACAAGAAGACGATTTTTGAGGATGAGCCGGTCAGCGAAGAGGATAAGCAACGGGAGTTGTTGGAAATCCTTGTAGATGAAAAGAATACGGAGATTACCCGTCTCTATGAGCAGCTCAAGGCTAAGGATGAACAATTGGCGACCAAGGACGAGCAGTTGCGGGTCAAGGATGTTCAGATTGCTGAGAAGGACAAGCAACTTGACCAGCAACAACAGTTGACCCTTGCAGCCTTTAAGGACCGTGATAGTCTCAAGTTAGAATTGGATGAGGCTCGTAACCAGGTTGAAGAAATTCAAACTCAGGTTGCTGAAGCAGAGGCTGTCGCTGTGGCAGAGGAAACCAAGAAAAAAGGTTTCTTCGGAAGAATTTTCGGTAGCAAATAAGAGAGCAGTAATAATGCAAAAGATTATTCGGCGATTTCATTTGTTGATGGTTGTTATAGGTCTCGTGATGCTTACCTGTTTTGGTCTTGCTATCTTAAAATGGTTATCCGGACAGGTCGAATTTGCACTTATCTTTCTAGCAGCGGGTTTTCTCTTTGTTTATGCGGAATACCAAACAGTTCAAATGTTGAAACAAATAAAAAAATTATCTCGTTGAGAGAGTCTTAGAGTGGAGCAAGAAATTGTGACACTCTTTTTTAGAAGGGTTGGCCTTGCCCAATTCATGAAGGGAGAAAAATGGAAAATCTAACCAATTATGTCGCTTTTGACTTGGAATTTAATACTGTCGATGGCATCAGTCATATCATTCAGGTTTCAGGTGTGAAATTTGTGGACCATGAAGAAGTAGAACAGTTTGACACCTTTGTCTATACTGATGTGCCTCTGCAGTCTTTTATCAATGGCTTGACAGGGATTACGGCGGAGAAAATTGCAAGAGCTCCAAAGCTGGAGCAGGTTCTCGCAGACTTTAAAGCCTTTATTGGCGATAGTCAGCTGATTGGATACAACGCCCTAAAGTCTGACCTTCCTTTGTTGGCTGAGTATGGGTTAGATATGGCAGAGCAGTACGGTGTGGATGTCTATTTGGAAGCTAGGGAGCGCCGTTCAACGGATCTCAATGGCATTGTCAATCTCAAATTGACCTCTGTGGCAGACTTTTTAGGGATTAAAGGCCATGGGCATAATAGCTTGGAAGATGCTCGAATGACAGCCAAGGTCTATGAACGTTTCTTGGAATTTGACGACAATCGCCAGCTTTTGGACCAACAGGAGGAAGTGACCAACAATCCCTTTGCGGGATTGGATTTGTCGAGTTTGTTTGACTAAGAAGAGCAGGGCGAGGCGATGAAAATTTTGAAAAATTGTTGTTTGGCTTCTCTGATAGTTTTGGTCGTCTTCATTTTTGGATTTTTCTTCTTTATTAAAATGTTATTCTCTGCTAGCCCCGGAGAGAGGCAATACGGGAGTGAAGAATTGATGACATTGCTGACCCAGGTTGATTTGCCTCCCGAAAGAGTTACAACGGATGGGTCCTATGCCTATGAAGGTGGAGGGCTAACTTTTGAAGCTCATTATACCAAAGAGATGATGGAGGCTCATCCTGTCCTTAAGACTAGCCCAAGTAGAGTGAACGATCATCTAGAGGTTTATGTGCTGACATCGGATGATATGAATTATTTTGCCCTGCAAGAAAACTTATTCAATCCAGCCTTGATTTATTTTCTAGAGGAGAAGAGTCGAGTTTATCTAGAAAGTATGGGGAAAACAGTCGACATCAGGCATGTGATTCTCGCATGGAATGATAAGGAGAAGTTTAAAAAGGGGATTAAGGCTTATGAAAGAGCGCTGGACTTAGTTGATATTACAGACAACTCCAAGGAAAATCGAATAGATACCATAACGCTTAAATCTGGTAAAGAGGCTAACTTAGATCAACTAATGGATGACATGTATACCCAAGGTTTGATGGATGAGACTTCAAATGAATAGAATTGGAAAAGCACCCCAAGATTAGATTGTTTGTCTAACCTTTGAGGTGCTTTTTGCTTAGTTTTCTTCTGCGGGTGTCACGTCTTCAGGTGTGACGTCTTCGACTTCACGTTGTACGTTGCGGCCTTCGTTGAGGAGGGCTGTCACAATTTTTTCATCGCGGAGCTTGTTAGAATCGTTGATAGTTTGTGCGGACTTGATGATGGCAGTTTCCAGTTGGGCACGTTGCTTGCGGCCGTTGTCGATGGCGGCGATTAGACCATTGTTTTGTGCGACAAGGCTTTCTGCAAGGGCTGTAACAGATTGCAGAGCAACGGTTGGGCTTTGAGCAGTGCGTTCGAGGGCAGGGATTGCTTCCTTGCTGGTTTCTGCCAGGATTTGAAGGGCAGCGTTGTTGGCATTGACAATGGCATCTGCAGTCACACCAGATTTGACAGATTGTTGGAGCATGCCGAGCTGGGCGATGGACAATTTCATGGTTGGAATGGTGTTGCGACGGAGCATGCCCAATTTTTGACGCATATCTGACGATACCTTGACCAGGTTGCGCATTTGTGGAGTGGTTGCCCAAGCGACGTAGAGACGGCTAACATATTCGGTATGTTGTTGTTCCAAGGTGTTGACAACTTCTGTCATACGGGCCAATTCTTCAGATTTTACATGGTATTCTGGTGTGGCTGGGTCCAGGGTTGCGAGTTCGCTCTGCAATTGGCTGGCACGCTGAGAACCTTTCTGAGTGGTTGCTTCAACGAAGGCGATCACACCGACCAGGTTCTCGATGGATTTGGTGTTGTCTTCAATCAGCATCTCAGCTGAGACGATATTGCGGGCCAAGACTTCTTCCTGCTTAACGACACTTGCGGCCATACTGTCCATCTTTTGCTCGATATTTTGAGAATCGAAGTAGAATTCTTGTAGGCTGTTCTTACTTTGTTTGAAAAGTTTTTGGAGGAAGTTTGGTTTCTCTTCCAGTTGAGCTGGCTTGGCATCCTTGTATTTAGCGATAAATCCATTGAGCTCTTTATTGGTATTGTGAAGGAGCTCGTCCACTTCAGGAATTTCAAGTTTACGTTGCTCGTTAAGGATGTGGTTGACCGTGCTGTTGACATCCTCTACAGCGTTTTGACCGAATTCCAGGAGGGCGTTTTGATCCGCGATGAAATTATCAACCAATTGCGGAGCGCGAGACGTGATTTGTGTCTGTTGCTCAGGCGTTAGTTTGGCTAGGAATGAAACTTGTCCAGTTTCACTGGTTTCATCATTAGCAGTGATGATTTCGGTTGTTTTGTCGGTTTTTACAATGGCATTTGAAGCGATGGCATCAATATCAAAGTTAAAAGTTGAGTCAGTCATGTATTCTCCTTATTTTTGGGTGTTTGTTAAATCGTGTGATTTTTGGGTCATCATGCGTAGGCTGACTTCAAAGTCAGAGAGGGCACTTTCATTGAGTTCCCGCAGGGTCTGATCTAAATCGAGGTCAAATTGTTCCATCGCCTGCTTGGCTAATTCCAGTCGCTCGTCAGCATTGTGAAAATTTTTGGGACTTTCCTTGATTTTGAGGTAGCCTTGTAAAATATCGTGGAATCGTTTCATGCTGGTTTCATGAATGGCTGTCAGTTCAGCTTTGTTATCCGCCTTGTCAATCTTGTCCAAGATAGCAGCGTGGTCACGCTGGATATTAGTATAGGTCGTCATGATTTCAGGAGCCAGTTTGATGATTTGTTTTTCTTCCTCAGTGCTTTCAGCAGTTTCAATGGGCACATCTAATTTTTCAAGTTGGGCTGAAATCTCAGTGGAGACAGCACTTGCTTTTTTACTGATACGTTTGTAGATGTTGAGGTCCATGTTTTGCTTGAGTGCCAAGGCTTCAGCCTTGATATCCTCAACCTGGGTTAGCACATCACGAGCGAGTACGGCATACTGGGTATACTCCTTGTTTTCCAAATGACTATCCAGCAACTTGGTCTGACGGTCGGCTCTGGCAATGGCATCTTTTAAATCCTGCAGCCGTGTGGCGATGTTAGCTTTTTCAAGGCTGGACTTGCGGGTAAAGAGCTTGTAGAGACCATATCCCATAGCCCCCAGAACCGTTAATCCAACAAGAGCTTCCAGGTCTCCTAAGATACCGATAATAAATAAAATACTGAGGATTGAACCTAACCCCCATTTTTGAGAAAGCATAGGGGTTTGACCTTGGGGTCTTGTTTTTGGTAGCCGTTGGGGTTCTTGCTGAAAATGAGTTGGACCGCGGCCTGGTCCGTCACGAAATTGATTTCTAGGCATTACAACTTTCCTTACCTTTCGTAGAAATACTTACTCTTATTTTATCGTAAAATAGAAAAATTTGATATGAAAAGCCTTAAAATTCATCGAGAAAATGATTGGGATGCTCTGCTATGATGTAAAACCTGAATGATCCAACTCTGAAAAAAGGAAAGTTTTGAAAAGGTTCGGTAATTTCAAAATCAAGGAGATTTATTAAAGATAAAATTCGTAAAAAATAAAAATTTGAGGTTTTTTTGAAAAAAAGTTTGTCTTTTGCTATAATAAAGTGTAAGACAAAATCGCAGGTGAAAGTCCTGCCGCGTGTTTTGAAATAGTAAGGAAATATCGTATGACTTCAGTTGTTGTTGTGGGAACCCAGTGGGGGGATGAAGGTAAAGGGAAAATCACGGATTTCTTGTCTGCGGATGCAGAAGTGATTGCCCGCTACCAAGGTGGTGACAATGCGGGGCACACCATCGTGATTGATGGCAAAAAGTTTAAGTTGCACTTGATTCCGTCAGGGATTTTCTTCAAGGAAAAAATCTCAGTTATCGGAAACGGTGTCGTAGTCAATCCAAAATCTCTGGTCAAAGAATTGGCCTATCTGCATGAGGAAGGGGTAACGACTGACAATTTGCGGATTTCAGACCGTGCCCATGTTATCCTGCCTTACCACATCCACTTGGATCAACTCCAAGAAGATGCCAAAGGGGACAACAAAATTGGGACTACGATCAAGGGAATCGGTCCTGCCTACATGGACAAGGCAGCCCGTGTTGGGATCCGTATTGCAGACCTTTTGGACAAAGATATCTTTGCAGAGCGCCTGCGCATCAACTTGGAAGAGAAGAATCGTCTCTTTGAGAAAATGTACGACAGTACCACCCTGTCTTTTGATGATATCTTTGAAGAATACTATGAATACGGCCAACAAATCAAGCAGTATGTGACCGATACATCTGTCATCCTCAACGATGCCTTGGACGCTGGCAAGCGCGTGCTCTTTGAGGGGGCGCAAGGGGTCATGCTGGATATCGATCAAGGAACCTATCCGTTTGTAACCTCTTCAAACCCTGTAGCAGGTGGGGTAACCATTGGATCTGGGGTTGGTCCAAGCAAAATCAACAAGGTTGTCGGTGTCTGCAAGGCCTACACCAGCCGTGTTGGGGACGGCCCATTCCCAACGGAGCTCTTTGATGCGACGGGTGACCGTATCCGTGAAATCGGAAAAGAATACGGTACGACGACCGGTCGTCCACGCCGTGTGGGCTGGTTTGACTCTGTCGTGATGCGTCATAGCCGCCGTGTGTCAGGGATTACCAACCTATCACTCAACTCCATCGACGTGCTTTCAGGTCTTGACACGGTCAAAATCTGTGTGGCTTACGACTTGGACGGTCAACGCATTGACCACTACCCAGCTAGCTTGGAGCAACTCAAACGTTGCAAACCAATCTACGAAGAACTTCCGGGCTGGTCTGAGGATATCACAGGCGTAAGAAGCCTGGAAGAACTTCCAGAAAATGCCCGCAACTACGTTCGCCGTATCGGTGAATTGGTGGGTGTTCGCATTTCGACCTTCTCCGTCGGACCTGGACGCGAACAGACCAACATTTTGGAATCTGTTTGGGCCAATATCTAAGATATGAAAAGACCGCTCTCCAAATGTGGAGGGCGGTTTTAGGTGGTCCTCAAGATAAGCTGAGGCCATTTTTCAGACCAATTCTTTTGAGCCAAGCGTTTTTGGTAAACTGCCAATCGTTCTTCATCCGCTAGAAAGTGCGGTGTGGGCCGCAGGACAAAATGGAGGATATCCTCTAGGCTATAGGGAGCAAAGAGTTCCAACTCTTCTCCCACCAACCGCGCCGCGATGGCCGTACAAGTTTCTGGGTATTTGGAAATGGCCTCACAACTGCTGCTATAGCGTGCCGTATTTGGACTGTGCTGGTGCATGTAGGCCTGATTCTTGACCTCCCAGAGGTAGGCGGGATAGGTCTCTTTTAGTCTTTGTTCTATAGCAGAGCTATCTTCATATGGCCTCTCAAGATCATAAAAAACCACGTCAACATCGGTCGTCCGATCAAAGACCGGTTGACCTGATAGGGCATTCCAAATGGCATTGCGTACACAGCCTGCCGCTACCCAGCAGTCTGGCAAGCCCAAGTCACGGACAGCTCTAAAAATCGTTTGCAGGTCTGGGTCAGATAAGAGCAGATTTTTGAGTTCCTCATCCGTCATATGGGTTCCTTTCAATGATAAAGTCATTGTTAGATTGGTTGATGATGATGTCTGCATCATCTAAGGTCGGGGCCAAGTATGTCTCGTATTGCTGGCGACGGGCTTGATGGGTCTGCAAGACAAACTCTGCCACTCGGCCCCGCTCAGCAATATCCCGACCCAGCCGTCTATCCAACTCCGTCTCGCTATCGGTATAACAGGCGATGGACACATCAAACAAGGCCTTGTCTAGAAAGGCTGTGGACATACCTTCCACGATGAGAATGGGCTTGCTGCCAGATAAAAGGGTCTGCGGAGCCCAGGGCGAACAGTCAATTGTCAGCAAGTCCATCCCCTTTTGCAAGGCCTGAATATCCCGCGTCAGACTGGCCAGCTCATGTGCCACTGGCAGAGAGGCCGTCACCTTTTGGTCGGGAGCATTTGCCGGTCTGACCTGCTGGCGAAGCCCACCGTCGATGATGTAGGCATCCGTCTTCAAGAGATTGACCTGATTGGCATCAAGCATGGCTACAAGCTCTTTGGCCAGCGTGCTCTTGCCAGAAGCCCCATGACCATAGATGCGGATGGTGTGAGGCTTTCCATCTGTTAAGTAGGTTTTGAGTTGGTCAAGAAATGGCTCTTTCATGGTTCCTCCGTACTAAGCTCATAGCAAGCTGCTGTCATGGCTTTATCAAAATAATCTATCGTTTCCACACGAAACAACTGACCACCCAAGTGCTCAACTAGGTTTCGACAAGGAGTATTTATCTCATCCGTCACGACAAGAACAGTTGAAATCCCCCGCTGGACATATTGTTGTAAGGCAAACTGGATAAGTGTCGTCGCGATACCTTGCCTGCGAAAGTTTGGAGCAACCAAATACCCGATATGCCCAAGTTTGAGGCAGTCAGGATGGTCTATCTCCCAAAAACAAATGACAAAACCAGCGATTTCGCCCTCTATAAAGGCAAAATAACGCGTGAAGGGGGACCAGGTTTGCTGGTCTTTTTTGACTTCAGAGCGGTCACTGTTGGCAACAAATTGCTCAAAATCATCGACTGCCCACCATTCCACAAAAGGATTGGTGTTTTTATCTTCTAGGACAGCTTGCTCGAATCGCTGATAGGCCGCTTGGTCAGATAACTGGATTTTACGAATGTCCATGGCTCACCTCCACAAGAAAATTACCTTTATTATATCATAGAAAAAAGACTGATTGCTCAGCCTTTTTACACACTTAAAAATTTCGTCCGTTGGTGCCGTAGCCGTATTTTTCCATAAAGTCCTGACGGAACTCGAGGAGATTGTCGTCCACGATGGCTTGGCGAACCTTCTTCATGAGGTTGACCAGGAAATAGAGGTTGTGGTAGCTGGTCAGACGGATGCCGAAGGTCTCGTCTGCCTTAAGGAGGTGACGGAGGTAGGCACGGGTGTAGTTCTTACAAGTGTAGCAATCGCACTCATGATCAAGTGGGGTGAAGTCCTCTGCGAACTGGGCGTTTTTGACCACCAGACGACCACTTGAGGTCATGCAGGTACCGTTGCGAGCAATCCGTGTCGGCAAGACACAGTCAAACATATCCACTCCACGAATAACCCCATCAATCAAACTATCAGGCGCTCCAACCCCCATAAGGTAACGCGGTTTGTTAACTGGCAACAGCGGCACGGTAAAGTCCAAGACAGCATTCATCTCTGCATGTGACTCTCCAACTGCCAATCCTCCAATAGAATAACCGGGGAAATCCATGCTGACCAAATCTTGTGCAGACTGACGACGGAGGTCTTCAAAGCCAGCCCCCTGCACAATCCCAAAGAGACCTTGGTCGTGGGGACGGCGGTGGGCTTTTAGCCCACGCTCGGCCCAGCGGCTGGTGCGTTCGATGGATTTTTTGACATAGTCATAGGGTTGGTAGAACTGGGGACACTCGTCAAAGCTCATCATGATGTCTGACCCAAGATTGTTCTGGATGGAGATGGCCTTCTCCGGCGAGAGGAACATCTTGGAGCCATTGAGGTGGTTTTTAAAGGTTACCCCTTCTTCCGTGATATTGCGGCTATCCGCCAAGGAATAAACTTGGAAACCACCGCTATCGGTCAGGATAGCTTGGTCCCAGTTCATAAATTTATGCAGTCCCCCAGCCCGAGCAATCAACTCATCACCTGGACGGAGCCAAAGGTGGTAGGTGTTTGACAGGATAATGCCAGACCCCATTTCCTTGAGTTCTTCAGGCGACTGGGTCTTGACCGTGGCCTGGGTGCCAACCGGCATAAACATAGGCGTTGGGAAGGTCCCGTGGGGCGTGATAATCTCGCCCAAGCGAGCACCGGTGTGTTTTTCCGTCTTGATGAGACGGTATTTAATCGGATAATCAGTCATTTTTTCTCCTTTGCTTCCAGAAAAAACAGTTCTGGGCAGATGTTTGATACGATGAAAAGTCTTCTTAAAAGATGGTCTAAGATGGCATAGTACAAGGCTCTGCTATTCTTAAAAAATAGTAGAACTACCGTTTAGTCCATTTGAAAAATTTCAGGGTATCAGCCTTCCTATTCTATCAAAAATGACTGGACCTGTCATCTGTCGTATTTAGTCAAATACCAACGGATAAAGTAAACTTGCTTTGCAATGAGGTGGTAGGCTTATTTATCTTGATGCAGGCTTCCTAAAATTCATGCTGAGTTGAGAATTTTTTGGGAAAGTATTAAAGAAGTTATGTTTTTAAACGATAAGAAATTCCAGATCTGGATTAACGAGGCTATTTCATCATTGATTCATTCCATTATTGTTTTAATTTTAGGAGACAAAAAACGAATGCTGGATCCTATCAATGAAGTAGGAGCATTCGTTTTTACCTTATTTTTATTGAATGAGATGGGTAAAGTCAAATATGACTAGAGTTAGGCAAAAAGCTTAGAAAGCTTAGAAAGGTTGAGTGACCATTAGTCAACCATCTTGAGATATTCAATCTTCAAGCAACGGTCCATGACAATCTTATCACGATCTGCTGCACGGAGGAGTTCTTCTGCTTCTTGACTTTCGAGGTCTAATTGCGCCCAGAAAATGTCAGCATCGGTTTCTAAGAAATCACGCACCACATCCGCTAAAAATTCGCTGCGGCGGAAGACATCGACCATATCCACATGGACTGGAATATCCTGCAAGCGGGCATAGACTGTCTCACCTAGAATGGTCTGACCGGCTAATTTGGGATTGACAGGAATGATGGCAAAACCAGCCTCCTGCATAATTTGACTGACCCGGTAGGCAGCCGTCTCAGTACGGTCAGACAGACCAACAACCGCGATGGTCTTGCTCTGTCTGATGTAGTCGAAAATAGTCTCCTGAGATGGATTTTGAAAATGATAGGTCATAAATGACTCCTTTTAATCTTCGATGACGTTGAAAAATTTAGTGACGACAAGACCATCTTCTTGAAAGTCTAGTCCGACAGTTGGTAAGTGTCTTCGCCAAAAATCTCCGAAAATGCTTTGCCAGTCTGCAATGGTTCGATTACCTTCTCCGTTACACCAAGCAGTCTCTTCAGAAATGGCGTTAAAGGGTTCGATAACAACTTTTGTTGTTTCTAGTAGAACTTCTTTTGTTGGATTTTCTGGATTATCGACCATGATAGAGCGGTCTCCAACTTGGTCTAGCTCATCATCTGAGTCGTGTTCAGCGTACCAAGAACTGGTTGCCGTTTTGACACCCGATACAGTCAGGTCGTAGAGATCTGCGTACTCAACAGGGTGCCCCCAAACTTCCAGGTCTGGGTATTTCTTTTGTAATTCACCGTATTTAGCCATGGGAATACTCTTCTAAAAATGATTATCTACTTCGCTTCGTACCAGGTTTGGCCAGAGTTGCCGTCTGCAACTAATGGTACAGCCAGGGTAATGGCTGATTGCATGGTGTCAGCGACCAGTTGGCTAACGGCTTCTAGCTCTGCCTTTGGCACTTCAAGGACGATTTCGTCGTGAACCTGGAGGAGCATGTGAGCCTGATAGCCACCTGCAGTCAGGGCCTTGTCCAGATTGATCATGGCAATCTTGAGGATATCAGCTGCCGAGCCCTGAATTGGGGAGTTGATAGCGGTTCGCTCCGCAAAGTTGCGGATGTTGAAGTTACGTGAGTTGATATCCGGCAATTCGCGACGGCGATGGAAGAGGGTTTCGACATAGCCCTTATCCTTGGCCTCACGAACAACGGTCTCCATGTAGTTTTTGATGCCTGGATAACGTTCGAAATAGGTGTCGATATAGTCCTTGGCCTGCTTACGACTGATTCCTAGGTTGTTGGACAAACCAAAATCAGAAATCCCGTAGACAATTCCAAAGTTTACGGCCTTGGCATTGCGACGGTCGTTAGCGGTCACGTCTTCTGGCTTATCGATTCCAAAGACCCGCATAGCAGTTGCCGTGTGGATATCTGCTCCGCCATTGAAGGCAGCAATCAGATGCTCGTCACCAGAAATGTGAGCCAGAACCCGCAACTCGATCTGGGAGTAATCCGAGGACAGGAGCACCGCATCATCAGTCGATGGGGTAAAGGCCTTGCGAATGAGGCGACCTTGTTCAAGGCGGACAGGGATATTTTGCAGGTTAGGGTCAACAGAAGACAGGCGGCCTGTCTGGGTCAAATCCTGAATGTAGCGCGTGTGAATTTTGCCATCAGCCAGGATGTAGTCCTGCAGGCCGATGACATAAGTAGATTGGAGTTTGGTAATTTGACGATAGTCTAAAATCTTAGAGACGACGGGCGCGATTGGGGCCAGGCGCTCCAAGACATCGACAGCTGTTGAGTAGCCCGTCTTGGTCTTTTTGGTGTACTCCAGCGGCAACTGCATCTTTTCAAAGAGGACCTCACCCAGCTGTTTAGGGGAGTTGATGTTGAATTCCAAACCAGCTAGGTCGTAGATTTCCTGAGTCAGATTGGTGATGACAGCCTCGTTTTCTACCTGCATGGCTTGCAGGGCTTGGCGCTCAACCGTGATTCCTGCGATTTCCATCTTGGCCAAAACGCGGGCCAAAGGTTGCTCCATTTCAGTTAACAGTGTCAACTGGTCGTTTTCGATCAGGCGTTCGCGCATTGGGGCTTCTGTCTCGACGAGGACGGCTATCTTTTTGGCTAAATGGCTGAGCAGACCTTCTTTTTCAGGGACCGCACGCTTGACACCCTTACCATAGACTTCTGTGTCGTCCGCAATCTGGACCTGCCCGTAGAGTTTTGCGATGGTAGTGATGGCATTGTCTTCAACGGTTGAGAGCAGGTACTTGGCCAAGCGACTATCAAAACTAGCTTCGGCTAGATCAATCGCATAATGACTGAGCAAGACCTTACTCCGTTTGAAATCGTAGGTCTTGATGGGCTGACTGAGAGCAGCCTTAAGGAGATCATCTTGGAGCAAGTTCAGGTCAGTTGAGGCGTAGATATGCTCATTGGTTCCCCAAGCAAATCCAATCATTTCCTCGAGATGATAATTTTCACCCAGGATTTCAAAGTAGTAGAAGGTGTCCTCAGAAAACATCTCAGGAGTGAGCTCCGTCACTTCCTCGTAGCTGATGGTCACAGGCTCAGCCGTAGCAACTTGTCCTAGATTGGCCTTGAATTGCTTGAAGTCCATCTCCTCGTAGAAGTCGGCTAGCACTGTCACATCTTTTGGCCCTGTATAGGCCAAATCGTCCAGGCCGATCGTAATCGGAGCCTGCGTATTGATGGTGGCTAGAGTTTTGGACAAGAAGGCCTGTTCCTTGTCGTTGACCAGGTTTTCCTTCATCTTGGAGGCCTTCATGCTGTCGATGTTGGCATAAATGCCTTCTAATGAGCCGTATTCTTGGAGGAGCTTGAGGCCTGTTTTTTCACCGATTTTGGTGACGCCTGGGATGTTATCAGACTTATCTCCCATGAGGGCCTTGAGATCGATGAATTGTTCAGGGGTAATGCCCATTTTTTCCATCAGATAGGCTGGAGTGAACTCCTCAAACTCGGCCACACCTTTCTTGGAAATCTCAACAATGGTGTTAGCATCGGTCAGCTGGATTAAGTCCTTATCTCCGGACACAATCGTGACCTCAAAAGGCACTTCAGTCCGCTCTGCCATTTTATCCAAGGTCCCGATAATATCATCTGCCTCGTACTGGTCCAGGTCGTAGTAGGCAATTCCACGGGCAGCTAGCATCTCACGGATGTAGGGGAACTGTTCACGAAACTCGTCCGGAGTCTTGGCACGGCCAGCCTTATAGTCGCTGTACATCTCCGTCCTAAAAGTCGTCTTACCAGCGTCAAAAGCCACCAAAACATGGGTCGGTTGCACCCGTTCCAGCAGGTGATCTAGCATGAGGTGGAAGCCGTAGATGGCATTGGTATGTAGACCGTTGGCATTTTTGAAGCGGTCAATCTGGTTATAGAGGGCAAAGAAGGCACGGAAGGCCACCGATGACCCGTCGATTAAAAGAAGTTTATTAGTAGTAGTCATAGCCCTATTATAGCATAGGTGGGGAGAAATAGCGGAGCAGGAGGTGGTCAAAAACCGTAAATTACTTTGTTTCTTCAAAGTGACACTTGGATTATAAAAAGTGGTTGCTTGCATGACAAATCACGAAAAACATGCTATAGTATATAAAAATAAAGAGTAAAAGGAGCCCACCATGTCTTACTTTGAAAAATTTCTCCAAGCTAACAAGGCCTATGTTGACCTTCATGGAACCAAGTCCCTGCCCCTCAAACCGAAAATGAAGGTGGCCATCGTGACCTGCATGGACTCTCGTCTCCACGTTGCTCAGGCCCTCGGACTTGCTCTTGGGGATGCCCATATTCTGCGGAATACAGGTGGGCGTGTGACCGATGACATGATTCGCTCCTTGGTTGTGTCTCAGCAACAAATGGGGACACGTGAAGTTGTTGTGCTCCACCACACAGACTGTGGCTCACAGACCTTTAAAAATGAGGAATTCTGTTACACGTTACGGGAACGTTTTGGCTTAGACGAGCTAGAGATGGACTTCCTTCCCTTTACCGATGTCGAAGAGAGTGTCCGTGAGGATATGCAAAAGATTATTGCTTCTCCACTAATCCCTGATGATGTTATTATTTCAGGAGGCGTCTATGATGTTGACACTGGACGAATCACAGAGGTTAAACTTTAGTTCAATAGTTAAGAAAGACTGAATGGAGGCAACTTGTATGGTCTTTCTTTTTTTGCCTATAAAGTGTACAATAGAGACTGTTTGTAACAAGAAAATCACAAGGAGTTCCCATGCACTCAACACAGACGACCAAAGAGAAATTGATGCTTTTTGTGACCATCTTTTTCCCAGTTCTGATTTATCAGTTGGCTAATTTCTCTGCTTCTTTTTTGGACACCATGATGACAGGCCATTATGCGACCAAGCATCTGGCTGGGGTATCTATGGCGACCTCTCTCTGGAACCCTATGTTTTCCTTTTTGACGGGATTGGTGTCGGCCTTGGTTCCGGTTATCGGGCATCATTTGGGGAGGAAGGAACAGGATAAGGTTACCCAGGAATTTCACCAGTTCCTCTATTTGGGGCTTGGTTTGTCCTTAGTTCTGATGGCTGTCGTCGCCTTTGGAGCTCGGCCATTTCTTGCGACCATGGGTCTGGAGCCAGAGGTTCTAGCTGTTGGTCAGGCTTATCTGGATTGCCTTTTGGTCGGGATTGTTCCCTTGTCACTTTTTTCTATCTGTCGATCATTTTTTGATGCTCTAGGCCTGACCCGCTTGTCCATGTATCTCATGCTTTTGATTTTGCCCTTTAATGCCTTCTTCAACTATGGCTTGATTTATGGTCGTTTTGGTTTTCCGGAAATGGGCGGAGCAGGGGCTGGACTAGGAACTTCCTTGACCTATTGGGCAGTTTTATTGGTTGTCTTGTTTGTGATGGCTAGGCACCCTAAGGTTAGAGCCTACAAGATTTGGCAGTTGGATCAACTTCAACCTAAGTTAGTTTGGTCAGGTTTCAGACTAGGTCTGCCGATAGGACTTCAAGTTTTTGTGGAAGTTGCCATCTTTGCGGCCATGGGCTTGATGATGGCCCAGTTTAGCTCGGAAATTATTGCAGCCCACCAGTCTGCTATGAACTTTGCGACCCTCATGTACGCCTTCCCAGCTTCAATCTCCTCAGCTCTGGCTATCGTGATTTCCTATGAGGTTGGGGCACGTCGTGTAGCGGATGTCCAAGCCTACACGCGAATCGGTCGTTGGTTTGCTCTTGGTTTTGCGACATTAACCCTGACCTTCCTCTATACCTTCCGTTTCCAAGTGGCTGGGCTTTATGGGACAGAGCAGAGCTTTATTCGGACGACAGCAGTCTTTTTGACCTACAGTCTATTCTTCCAGTTAGCAGATGCTTACGCAGCGCCCATTCAGGGAATTTTAAGGGGTTATAAGGATACGACCATGCCATTTATCATTGGCTTTGTTGGCTATTGGGCAGCTGCTTTCCCAATTGGGATGGCCCTCAATGCCTGGACCAACTTAGGACCCTATGCCTACTGGATTGGTCTCATTTCAGGTATTATAATCTGTGGGATTTTCCTCAATATTCGCCTTAATAAGATGGCAAAAAAGCTGAATGATAGGACTTGAAAACTGAAAAGGAGTTGGTCTAAAACTGACTCCTTTCGTCTCTCTGCTCTGCTATTTTACCTTGATTATGCTATACTAGAACCACGAAATTACAAGGAGGACCTGCCATGAAATTAACGACACTGGGCTGTTGGGGAGCCTATCCCTTTAAGGATGAAGGGACTACCTCTTATTTGTTGACTGGGCATGACGGTTTTCAGCTATTGATTGATTGTGGAAGCCGTGCAGTCAATGAACTGGAAAAGGAAATCAGTCCGCTAGACTTGGATGCTGTGCTCATTAGCCACTATCATCCTGACCATGTGGCGGATTTGGGAGTCTTGCGCCATTATTTTCAGCTCTACCCTAAGCACCTCTGGGAGCCTAAGGTCTTGCCCATTTATGCCCACGATGAGGATGCTACTGAATTTGCCAAACTCACTCTGGATGGTGTTTCTAAAGGTTATGCCTACGATGTGACGGGTACAGAACAGATCGGTCCCTTTGCCATTACCTTTATTAAGACGGTCCATCCGGTCATCTGTTATGCCTTTAAAATAGTAGAACAGGCAACTGGCCAGGTCTTCGTCTTTACGGCGGATACAGGTTACTTCGAAGGCTTGTCGGACTTTGTGAGCGGGGCAGACTTGTTATTGGCGGATGTCTATCTCTACGAGGGAAATGAAAATCACATTGCTCATTTAACGACCAAGGAAGCAGGTTTGCTGGCGGTAGAAGCTGGGGTGAAAAAATTAGTCCTCACCCACATGCCTCCTCTTTCTCCAGAGGGAGTTGATCCTGAACGTCACTTGGAAATCCTTAGAGAACAAACTCAAAAATACGCAGGGGTTATCCCAGTAGAGTTGGCCAGTCCGCACAAGTCTTGGGATATCGGTGGCTGCTGATGGACTATACGCTAGAAGAAAAAGAGGGATTCATGCGTGAAGCCCTCCGCGAAGCTCAGCTATCCCTCCAAAAAGAAGAAATCCCTATCGGCTGTATCATCGTCCATGAAGGGCAGATTATTGGCCGTGGCCACAATGCCCGTGAGGAACTTAATCAGGCCGTCATGCATGCTGAAATTATGGCCATCAATCAAGCCAATGCAACAGTTGGCAACTGGCGCCTGCTGGACTGTACACTTTTTGTAACCATTGAGCCCTGTGTCATGTGTAGTGGGGCGATTGGTCTGGCACGACTCCCGCAAGTCATCTATGGCGCTAAAAATCCAAAGTTTGGCGCTGCGGGAAGTCTCTATAATATCTTGACGGATGAGCGGCTCAACCATCGCGTTCAGGTTGAGACTGGGATTCTTGAGGAAGATTGTGCACAGATCATGCAGGACTTTTTCCGCCTGGGTAGAGCCAAGAAAAAAGAGGCCAAGGCAAGGGAAAAAGCTCTACTTCTGCTAGCTGATGAAAGTGACTAATAAGTTTTGGTTGATTACTGAAAGAATTATGGTATAATAATTATTGGAGCAACACTTGTGCGTGAAGTGGGTCAGGGGAGGAATCCAGCAGCCCTAAGCGAAGTCAAGTGTGTGCTCTTTTTGTTTTATTAGGCATTTTTAGAAAATAAATGAAAAACTATGAAAATGCTAAATTTCAAGTCTAAGTTAGGCATTTAGTAAAAATTGTCTAGGAGATAAATAGTTCAAACATTTCTTTGGATAGTTGTTAATCCAATTTTCGATGAAGGGGACCATTCTTATGGTCGTTTTCTTTGTACCTTTTGGCAACCATCGTCTAATGAGTCTGTTATGGTTCTCGTTGGTTCCTCTTTCCCAAGAGGCGTAAGGGTGGGCATAATAGATGCACTCAGGATCAAAGACATCTGCCAAGCGACTAAATTCTGTCCCGTTATCCGCTGTGATTGAGTTGATGTGATAGTTTTGAAGAATCCCTTTCAAAGCTTGATTGACTGAGGTCGCTGATTTGTCAGGAATGAGACGAATGATTTGAAAGCGACTCTTCCTGTCTGTCAGAGTCAATAAGCACTCGTTTTTAGCTCGCGTCTGAATAACGGTATCAATTTCATAATCGCCTAGATTTTCACGCTTATTGATACTCTCTGGTCGCTCGTCAATGGATTTTCCAGCAGGCTTAAAGTCTGGACTAGCTTGCTTTTTCTCTGCTTTGCTTTTGCGTGGATAAAGCA
>NZ_JBHRZV010000047.1:0-319 GCF_042649745.1 Streptococcus caprae
AAGCGTTTATCGCTAAGTTTTCGACTGTCTTGTTGTATCAATTTCCAGTAGCGCTTGAGGGCCCTGTATTCGTGAGATTTTCGGTCAAACTGGTTCATGATTTGGACACGCAGTCGGTTCATGGCCCGGCTCATGTGCTGAACGATGTGGAAACGATCAAGGACTATTTTAGCAGATGGAAATAGTTTCTTAGCGATGTCGTAGTATGGGCTGAACATATCCATGGTGATGACCTTGACCCGGCTTCTGACGGCTCTAGAATAGCGTAGAAAGTGGTTACGAATAGTAGCTTGTGTTCTACCGTCTAGAATCGCCAGAA
>NZ_JBHRZV010000047.1:405-1117 GCF_042649745.1 Streptococcus caprae
TAGTCTTGAATTGGAACTCCTTTAGCTTTCGGATAACCGTTGTGGTTGACACCGCCAAACTCTCTGCGATGGCAGCCATCGCTACCTTCTCAATCAGTTTCTGGGCGATTTTCTGATTAAGGATGACAGGAATTTGGTGGTTTTTCTTGACCAATGATGTCTCAGCGACAGCTATTTTCCTGCAATTTGAACAACGAAAACGGCGTTTCCTTAAACGAATTAGCGTTTTATAGCCAGCACAGTCCAGGTAGGGTATTTTGGATGGTTTCTGGAAGTCGTACTTGGTCATCTGTTTTTGGCAATGTTGGCATTTTGGGGCAGGGTAGTCCAGCTTAGCGATGACTTCCTTGTGACTTCCAGCATCGATATAGTCTGAAATCGAGATATTAGGGTCTTTTATTCCGAGTAGGTTTGTGATAAAATCGAATTGTTCCATATGAGTCTTTCTAATGAGTTGTTTTATCGCTTTTCATTATAGGTCATATGGGACTTTTTCTATACTCAAAAAGGCTCCATAATCTCTGCAGGGGAGCTACCCACTACAGAAATTATAGAGCCATTTTTTGTCAGTTCCACCATAAAAGCGTATAATAAGGTCATGACAGGAAAAATTAAGATAAATTGTAAAATATAGTGCAACAAAAAAACTCACAGAGTTTCTTTCGTGTAAACTGTAAGTAACGACACAAACAGAGCACGAGGAAATCTATGA
>NZ_JBHRZV010000048.1:0-1719 GCF_042649745.1 Streptococcus caprae
CGTTGCCCACTCACGAGACAACTATATTAGTTTAGCAAATCATCAATTATTTGTCAACAAGTTTTGCTTGTTTTCATCCTATTTTTTTTCATTGCTTCGTTCTCTTCTTGAGAACTTTATTAGTATAGCAAAGTTTTATTATATTGGCAAGAGAAAAATAGTTAATTTTATATAAATCGTATTTGTACATCTTTAAGATAGATAATCTCAATTTCTATTCAAATCATCCGTTTATTCATGCTATTACTTATGTTTTTGTTCAGAACATACGACTTTAAAAGAATATAAAAAGAATTATAAGGCTGTATGGTATTTCAACTAAGGAGAAATTTTGGGAGTATATCAAAAAAACGCGTTGTAAAATGAAGTGCAACAGAAAAGACATGTTCATCTGATATACTAAAGTCTCCAACTACAGTATAAAGGAAAACAAACATGTCCCATACTCATTCTAGCACAAAACGCTCCTATCAGCACCTATCAGAATCAGAACGCGGGCAAATTCAAGCCTATCTCTCTCAAGGATTCAAACCAGCAGAAATTGCGAGATACTTAGGTAGAAATCCATCGACAATCTCTCGTGAAATCAAACGAGGGGCTGTTAAGCAAGTCAAACGGGTTAACGGTAGGAAAATTTACCACGACCAGTACTTCGCTGATACAGCCTAACATCGCTACTGCCAAAGACGAGAAAATCGGCATTACCTGAAGCTTGATAAAGTTTCTGCTAGATTCTTGTCTGAATTTGAAGAAGCGATGACTCCTAAGCCTAGAATACACAGTGTAGATACGTTTGTTCATGTCTATAATCGAGACCATCCTGAAGACATCATTCCCAGCATTACAATGCTCTATAACTATATCCACAAAGGACTATTGACCATCAAGCCAATAGACTTGCCAAAAGTAGTTCGTATTCGTAAGGGAAGAAAAATGCATCCTTCTACTAGGAAGCCTCTCGAACTGTCCATTGAAGATAGACCTGATCCCATCACAAATCGTTCTACCTTTGGACACTGGGAAATAGACTCTGTTCTTGGGTTAAAGACTGCTGGTGAGCCTTCCATTATGACTCTAGTCGAAAGACAGTCACGGTTTGCACTAACGATTAAACTCCCTGAAAAGAAAGCTGAATACGTTAACTAAGCGGTGTTGGACTATATGCAGGATTATCTCATCAAGTCTATCACTGCAGATAACGGAAGTGAATTTGCCTTACTGAGTCAACTAGAGGAGGTTGAGGTCTATTTTGCTCATGCTTATGCCTCTCATGAACGGGGAACAAATGAAAACTTTAACGGTTTACTTAGAAAGTTTGTTCCAAAAAGAAAATCCCTAAAAGACCTGACCACCGAAGATTTAGAGGCTTATCCCCATGCCATCAACAATGGACCTCGAAGACTGTTCAACTATCATTCAGCAACTAAGCAATTCGAGCTAGCTCGAATTGCTTAGAGAAAAACACTTTAGTAGGATAAACAAATTGTTGCACTTGACTTGACAATTGGACTAGGTTTTTAAGTAAAGATAGTTCTAATTTTTTTATCAGCCATTGACAAATCACATTTGTTCTCTCCAGATGTTAGCTATAAGTCAACCCACTAAAGTTGACAAAGAACTCTGGCTCTATAATTTCTGTAGTGGGTAGCTCCCCTGCAGAGATTATGGAGCCTTTTTGAATGTAGAAAAAAAGTCCCATATGACCTATAATGAAAAGCG
>NZ_JBHRZV010000049.1:0-66242 GCF_042649745.1 Streptococcus caprae
GAGAAGTTAGAGGCACTTATAGCAGGGGAGAGTTTCAAGGGGAAGGCGGCGTTTATTCGAGAGATTAAGAATAGATTTGGACACGAAGATGGGATGTAATTTTAAATTTAATTTTTTAATACGCTTGTTTTTCTCTTAGAGTGCTTTAATTTTTAGTTGAAAAAATTACTATATCATATTATAATTTAGTTGGTTATCTATGGTTTTTGGAAAGGAGATTGAAATGTTTAAATTTTTAGAAAAACAAAGCTTGTATATTCAACTGGCTGATTATCTAGAAAATGAAATTCGCTTAAATTTTGTTCCTAATCAAAAACTTAAATCTGAACGTGAATTAACGGAAGAATATCAAGTTAGTCGGATTACAGTTCGTCAAGCTTTACAAGAGTTGGAAAAAAGAGGTCTTATTTATAAGAAACAAGGTCTTGGTACGTTTGTTTCAGAAGTTTTAGAACCTTCGGTAGACTTAAGTTTAATTTACAGTTTTACAGATCATATGAAGAAAATTGGTAAAGTTCCGTCCACTCGTATTTTATCTTTTAGAAAAGTTTCCGCTTCAGAATCTATAGCAAACCAATTAAACGTACCATTTGGCAGTACACTTTATGAAATTGAAAGATTGAGATTGGCGAATGATGTACCAATGATGTTTGAAAGGACTTACCTTCCTGCGGAAATATTTCCGAATTTAGTTGAGGATATGTTAAATATGAATCCCCTGTATACAATTTTTAAAGAAAACTATGAACAGTCTATTCGTTCGTTGGAAGAAGAGTTTTACGCTAGTTTAGCTCTAGACAGAGAGTCGGAATTTTTAAATATTCGTCGTCAAAGTGCAGTTCTTCACATTATACGGAAGTCATTTAATCAAAAAAATATTCCAATTGAATATACGTTCAGTATTGCAAGAGCAGATCAGTTTAAGTATCGTGTTTCTGTGAAAGGGCGTAGTTTTTAGTCAAGGTTTTATTAGATGAAAAAATAAACAGACCTGAAACCAAATTGTCAGATTTTCTATCTAACTTTTGGTAATCAGGTCTGTTCTTTAGTTTCGATTTTTTAGTGCTTAGCGATTATTTGCAGAGAGTTCAATTTTAAAGTATTTCCAATGTTTATGGGTTTCAACATACTCTAAAATCTCGTCTGTTCCGTTCTGACGTGTTGTTCTAATTTGTAAAATTGTTGGTTGGTTTTTATCAATGTTTAGTAAATCAGCAATGTCTACAGGTGTTGGTAAGCAAACTTCGTTACTTTCTGTATAAGGTTCTTCAGACATATGGATATTAAAATCAAGTTTGAAACGTTGATAAAGTGACTTGTAGTGACTAGGTTTTGCCTTAGGATTCATAATGAACCGTTCTGGAATATATGATTCTTGAACAATATAAGGATTCTCCTTGGCATGTCTAAGTCGCACAATTTTGAAGTAGAAATCATCTTTATTCAATCCTAGTTTTTCTAAATAGAATAAGTCATTGCCCTTACTGAACTCCAAAACATGTACAGTATCTTCTTTTAAGGGGAAAATCTCAATGTCAGAGAATTCAACTAGTTTTCCTTTGCGTGATCGAGAGACAAAGGTACCTTTCCCTTGTTGACGGATAAGATAACCATCTTTAACAAGTTCATTCATGGCCCTAATTACTGTAATTGAGCTAACATTATAAAGTTTGCTGAGTTCAGCCTCTGTATAAAATTTATCTCCGTTTTCAAATTTACCAGACACAATTTGTTGTTTTAAATCATTCTGGATTAGTTGATATTTTGGTACTCGCATAGTTGACCTCCTATTGGTTAATGTGTTAAAATTCATATTTTTACACTTATTATACTAAATGAAGCTTAAAAAACACAATAAAAAGCATGTTTATTTCAAAAAAAATCAATATTTATATTTTATAGAAACCATTGAACTCAATTTTAGTTTAATTATTGTTTTTGGGTTGCAAAAATAATAAAGACATCAGAGAGTTAACTCAATTTTTTGATAAAAGCACTAGTTATTTCTTTGGAAATTTTGAGAAAAATTGGGAAATCTATATTAGTTTCATAGTTAACAGATCATAGTTTTTAGTTAAATTGAAGGATATTGAGGGAAGAAGAGTTGATCCGATCTTACATCAAAGCCTTCAGCTAATTCAAAAAAGCTTTTATAGAGTTAACAGGTTTCCTCTATAGAACAAGTAAGTAGACACTTTTTGTTTTAAGAACTTTAAAGATATCTTGAATAAGTGGGATAGATTCTTTAAGGTTGATGATATTAAGAGACTTGAATTAGCTCTTTGAAAAAATTTTTAAAAATTTAAAAAAAGTACTTGTCATAACCAGAAAAAAATGTTAATATAACAATAGATAAAATAATACTACATAAAGGTGGTGAGACTCATGCATCGCTTTGAGATAAGAGATGAGTTTTACTTAGACAATGAGCCGTTCCAGATTTTATCTGGGAGTATTCATTATTTTAGAGTTCATCCCGATGACTGGTATCACTCCTTATATAATTTAAAGGCTTTAGGTTTCAATACAGTTGAAACTTATATTCCCTGGAATGCGCATGAACCTAAAAAAGGACAGTTTAATTTTGAAGGCATCTTAGACATAGAACACTTCATCCAATTGGCTACGGAATTAGGTTTATACATCATTGTAAGGCCATCACCTTACATCTGTGCAGAATGGGAATGGGGTGGCTTACCAGCCTGGCTTTTAAATGAAAACATGAGAGTGAGGTCGGCTGATCCAGTCTATCTAGGACACCTAAAAGATTACTATAAGGTACTCTTACCCAAATTAGCTAAACACCAGTTGGATAATGGTGGAAATATCCTCATGTTTCAAGTGGAAAACGAATACGGCTCTTACGGTGAGGAAAAAGCTTATCTGAGAGCTGTCAGCCAGCTAATGCGAGAAGAAGGTTTGACCGCACCATTCTTTACATCAGATGGTCCTTGGAAGGCAACTCTTCGGGCTGGCAGTTTGATTGAAGATGATGTTCTTGTAACGGGGAACTTCGGTTCTAGAGCCCAGAAAAACTTCCAGATGATGCAGGATTTCTTCGATGAGCACGGTAAAAAATGGCCGCTCATGTGTATGGAATTCTGGGATGGATGGTTCAATCGTTGGGGAGAAGATGTCATCAGACGAGATCCTGACGAATTGGCACAGTCTGTGATGGATGTCCTAAAACAAGGCTCAATCAATCTCTATATGTTCCATGGAGGAACAAACTTCGGCTTTATGAATGGATGTTCAGCTCGTAATCAAACTGACCTACCACAGGTAACATCCTATGACTACGATGCGATTCTAGATGAAGCGGGTAACCCAACACGTAAATTCTACGCTCTGCAATCTTTATTAAAAGAAGCTTATCCTAATGGCACCTATGCTGAACCACTGATCAAGCCAGCTAAGGCTTATGGTTCAATAGTCCTAAAAGATAAGACAAGCCTATTTAATAACCTTGAAAATGTAAGCGATTGCGTATCTGGGTTTTATCCAAAAAATATGGAAGAATTGGGACAATCAACGGGTTACATTTACTACAAGACAGAGATTCAGCGTGATGTGACGGACAAGCCTGAAAAATTCCGTATTATTGATGCTAGAGATAGGGTTCAACTCTATGCTGATCAGGTTTTAAAAGCAACCCAGTACCAGCATGATATCGGAACTGAAATTTTCTTTGATATCGATAAGGAAAGCATTGAGCTATCAGTCCTTGTTGAAAATATGGGACGCGTCAACTACGGTAGTAAATTGACAGCACCAACCCAGAAAAAGGGATTGGGACGTGGCTTGATGGTTGATTTACACTACATTGGAAATTGGGAGATTTGCCCATTGCCACTCGATAATGTAGAAGGTCTTGATTTTAGCCAAGAATGGGCTGACAACCAACCTGCCTTCTATCGCTTCGAACTTGAAGTAGATGAACCATCCGATACCTACTTGGATATGACAGGATTTGGTAAGGGCGTTGTCTTTGTAAATAATGTTAATATCGGTCGATATTGGGACAGAGGCCCAATCGTGACTCTCTATTTACCAAAAGGATACTTAAAGAAAGGAGTCAATGAAATAGTCGTCTTCGAAACTGAGGGATGCTATAGAGAGTACTTGGAACTTTCCGATAGACCAAAACAAAAAGCTTTAGAGAAAGAGGGATAACCTATGGCAATTATTGGAACACGCATTGATGGTCGCTTGATTCATGGTCAGGTAGCCAATCTATGGACAACGAAATTAAACATCACACGCATCATGGTTATTGATGACGAAGTGGTAAACAATGACATTGAAAAACAAGGCTTGAAGCTTGCTTGCCCACCAGGAGTGAAACTTAGTATTCTTCCTATTGAAAAAGCAGCAGCTAACATCCTTGATGGGAAATACGATTCTCAACGCTTGCTGATTGTAGCAAGACGCCCAGATCGCTTCAGACGGTTGGTGGAAGCAGGAGTGGAAATTTCAGTGCTCAACGTTGGAAATATGTCTCAAACACCTGAAACACGTTCTGTAACGCGTTCAATCAACGTTGTTGATGAGGATATCAAAGAATTTGATCTTCTCAGAGAAAAAGGTGTAAAATTGGTAGCTCAAATGGTACCAAACGACCCAGAAAAAGACTTTATGCCTCTCTTGGATAAAGTACGCTAAATTTGTTAAAAAAGGAAAAATTTTAAGGAGGAAAACATCATGATTCAATGGTGGCAAATTCTATTACTTACCTTGTATTCAGCTTATCAAATCTGCGATGAGTTGACTATCGTTTCTTCTGCTGGTTCGCCAGTCTTTGCAGGGTTCATCTCTGGTATCATCATGGGTGATGTTGCTAAGGGTCTCTTGATCGGTGGTAGCTTGCAACTCATGGTTCTCGGGGTTGGTACATTCGGTGGTGCATCTCGTATCGACGCAACATCAGGTGCGGTTCTTGCTACAGCATTCTCAGTTGCAAAAGGGATTGACCCAGAAATTGCGATTTCTACAATCGCGGTTCCAGTAGCAGCGCTCTTGGTCTATACTGATATCCTTGGACGTATGTCTACAACCTACTTTGCTCACCGTGTGGATGCGGCAGTAGAACGCTTCGATTATAAAGGAATTGAACGTAACTACCTCTTGGGTGCTATTCCTTGGGCAGCATCTCGTGCACTTCCTGTCTTCCTCGCTCTTGCTCTTGGTGGTACATTCGTTGAAAACCTTGTTGAAGGTGTTGAAAACGTACAATGGTTGGCAAACGGTTTGACATTAGCTGGTCGTATGCTTCCAGGTCTCGGATTTGCAATCTTGCTCCACTACTTGCCAGTTAAACGTAACGCTCACTACCTTGCCCTTGGGTTTGGTTTGACAGCTATGTTGACTGCAGTTTACTCTAACTTGTCTTCTGTTGCTGGTGCTGTTGCTGGTATCATTGGCGAAGCTGGTTTGGAAACAACTGTATTCTCTGCAGCACCTTTCAAAGGTCTTCCAATGATCGGTATCGCTATTCTTGGTGCCTTCCTTGCAGTGCTTCACTACAAACATGCAACTGAAGTAAAAGTGGTTGCGGCTCCATCAAATGTAGAAAGTGGGGAAATTGAAGATGACGAATTCTAATTACAAACTTACAAAAGAAGATTTTAATCAAATTAACAAACGTAGCTTGTTCACCTTCCAATTGGGTTGGAACTACGAACGGATGCAGGCTTCTGGTTACCTTTACATGATTTTGCCACAATTGCGCAAAATGTTTGGAGATGGTACGCCTGAGTTGAAAGAAATGATGAAGATGCATACGCAATTCTTCAACACGTCTAACTTCTTCCATACCATCATCACAGGTATCGACCTTGCCTTGGAAGAAAACGAAGGTGTCGCTTCTAAAGATGCCGTTAACGGTATCAAGACTGGTTTGATGGGTCCATTTGCCCCTATCGGTGACTCTATCTTTGGTTCCCTTGTACCTGCTATCATGGGTTCAATTGCTGCGACTCTTGCAGCTGCTGGTAACCCAATGGGTATCTTCCTCTGGGTTGCAGTCAACTTGGCAATTGATGTCTTCCGTTGGAAACAGTTGGAGATTGCTTACCGTGAAGGTACTAAATTGATCACAACAATGCGTGATCGCTTGAATGCTCTTGTTGATGCAGCGTCAGTTATGGGGGTATTCATGGTTGGTGCCCTTATCGCAACAATGATTAACTTTGAAGTATCTTGGTTGCCACAAATCGGTGATAAAGTAATTGACATTCAAGACCTCTTGAACTCAATCTTCCCACGTTTGGTACCTGCAATCTTTACAGGCTTCCTCTTCTGGTTGCTCGGTCGCAAAGGTATGAACTCTACTAAAGCAATCGTGATTATTATCATCCTTGCAGTTGTATTCTCTGCAATTGGTCACTTCGCATTTGGAATGGCATAATTATGGGAAAAGAACTTATTTTAGTCAGTCACGGTCGTTTCTGTGAAGAACTTAAAGGTTCAACAGAAATGATTATGGGACCACAAGAGATTATTCATACAGTTGCCCTCTTACCGGAAGAAGGTCCAGAAGATTTCCGTGCGAAATTGGAAGCGACCTTGGCTGGGATTGAAGAACCAGTAGTTTTTGCAGACTTGCTAGGTGGGACACCTGCGAACGTTGTCTCTCGTATCATCATGGAAGGTCGTCAAATCGACTTCTACGCTGGAATGAACATGCCGATGGTTATCGGCTTCCTCAATGGCGTACTACTTGATTCCGATGTTGATATTGTTGAATTTGGAACAACCAATATTCTCCATGTCAATGATATGTTAAACTCTGACGATGACGATGATGAGGACGAGTAAACTGTACTATAGCCTTTAAGTATCCAGAGACTAGGTTTTCATGCCTGGTCTCTTTCTTCTAGTCGCTTTATCTTTTTATTTTTGATACAATAAAAAAGTTGAAAAAATAGCGATTTTTTAAATTTTTACGAATAGTCATATATAGGAGGAAGAAGGATGTCTGATTTTACATTCGAAATTGTTGAAAAATTACTGGTCTTATCTGAAAATGATAAGGGTTGGACAAAAGAGTTGAACCGCGTGAGTTTCAATGGTTCGCCAGCAAAGTATGATTTGCGGACCTGGAGTCCTGACCATACTAAGATGGGGAAAGGAATCACACTTAGCAATGAGGAATTCCAAGTGATTCTTGATGCCTTTCGTAAATAAAATAAGGGAGCTCTGCTAGATAGCAGGGCTCGTTTTTGATATTAATGCTCTTCCAAAATCAAAACTATAGGTCTTTAGGTTTCCTTGCCTAACTCTCTTATGTCTACGTCGATCTTGTCTAATGAGGTTTTGAGTGAGTATAACTCCATGAATGCCGTTTGCGGTGAAAGTGAGAGAATTATACTCGAAACTAAAAGTAAGTGGTAAGCTTAAATTAATTTGTTATCATATCATGAGAAACTGTATCATTCGTTTCATTGAAGAAAAGGGGGAAGTCATGAAAATTAAGGATAAGTGGTTAGGTGTTGCTCTTTGCCTACTGATAGCGGGACCGGCTTGGGTGCTTGGTCACTGGCTTCCCTTAGTTGGAGCACCAGTCTTTGCAATCCTAATCGGGATGGTGGCTGGGAGTTTTATTATAAACCGCGAGAAGCTGTCTGCTGGTCTTACTTTTACCTCTAAGTATGTTCTTCAAATGGCTGTTGTACTTTTGGGGTTTGGTCTTAATTTAGGCCAGGTCTTGGCTGTAGGTACCCAGTCCTTGCCAGTAATTCTAGCGACGATTACGACTGCTTTAGTGGTTGCCTATGGCTTGCAGAGGTGGTTGCAGTTTGATATCACAACAGCGACTTTAGTGGGGGTAGGATCGTCGATCTGTGGTGGCTCTGCCATTGCTGCGACGGCGCCGGTAATTGAGGCTGAAGAGGAACAGGTTGCCCAAGCCATATCAGTGATTTTCTTGTTCAATATCTTGGCAGCTCTGCTATTTCCCACACTAGGAGGGTGGTTGGGACTATCCAATGACGGTTTTGCTCTTTTTGCGGGAACAGCGGTCAATGATACCTCCTCTGTGACAGCTACGGCAGCGGCCTGGGATACTCTCCATCAGAGCAATACTCTGGATAGTGCAACTGTTGTCAAACTAACGAGGACCTTGGCCATTATTCCCATCACCCTAGGGCTGTCACTTTACCGTGCCAAAAAACAAGTTGGTCAGGGGCAGGGATTCAGTTGGAAGCGTGTATTCCCAATGTTTTTACTGTATTTTATTCTGGCTTCCTTGGTGACGACGCTTCTACAGAGGGGTGGTTTGAATTTGGCAATTTTTGGTCACCTCAAAACCCTTTCTAAGTTTTTCATTGTCATGGCCATGGCGGCGATTGGCTTTAATACGGATCCTGTTAAGTTGGTTAAGACTGGTGGGCCGGCCATCTTCATTGGTGGGGTCTGTTGGTTTGCTATAACGCTTGTAAGTTTGGTCATGCAGGCGGTGTTAGGGATTTGGTGATAAAAATAAAAACCAGAGTTTGGAGATAACTCTGGTTTTTGGTATTGTGAAATCAGTCATCAATAAAGATATTCGGCTTGCCTAAAAATCGAGAAGCAAGAAAATCTCGCCAAGAAGTAAGCTATCAACATGTTGACGACCCTATTTCATTGTCGGAAATAGAAGTGCATTAATCTATAATGTTTACCGTTTTTTTCCGATATAAGATTCAAATAATTTTTTTCCTGAATCGTCAGAGCTTTTTTTCGTTTTTCCCCTTAGATCTTGATTGTCAGAGCTATTTTAAGGCATTATCGGAATGATTCGAGTTCAGATAGTTAGCGGCCCTGCACCCACAAAATGGGACATAAGAAAAACACTCCTGTTGAAATCTAGTAAACTAGAAACAGGAGTGTTTTATTATGTGACTTTAAGTCCGTCACGCTCCGAAGGTGCGTGACCAATAAACCACCCGCTATGCTGGTGCGCATCGAAGGTTATACCAAAAAACTCCAAACGCGATACCATAAAGGTGTTCAAGCCTATTGTAGAGCGAAAGGAGGAGAAAAATTATCCAGTGGATGATTTTTGCCGAAACCTAAAAATAAAAAAGTTGAAGGGCTCAAAAAGCACATAGTCTATCACACACAAAGCGGAATTTTAAATATCACATTGTGTTCACCCCTAAGTATAGACGAAAAGTCATCTATAATCTGAATCGGTTACACTAAACTAGACAGAATCTATAAAGTGTTCTACACTAAAGAAAATAGGAGAAAAGTTGTGTCTAGAAAAATTCGCCGTCACTTCACAGATGAGTTTAAACAACAAATCGTTGACCTGCATAATGCAGGAAGAAAACGCAGTGAGCTTATCAAAGAATATGATTTAACCCCCTCAACCTTTGACAAGTGGGTCAAAAAGGCAAGAACGACTGGATCATTTAAAACTGTTGATAATCTGACCGATGAACAGCGTGAGCTGATGGAACTCAGAAAACGAAATAAAGAACTTGAAATGCAATTAGATATCCTAAAGCAAGCGGCAGTGATTATGGCACGAAAAGGCAAATAATCACTGCTAACAAGGACAACTATAGCATTTCAGCCATGTGTCAATGCTTGAACATTCCTCGTTCCAGCTATTACTACAAGGCTGTAGAGCCAGTATCTGAAATGGAGCTTGAAGAAATGGTGAAGCGTATTTTCCTCGAAAGTAAGTCCAGGTATGGCGCTAGGAAGATTAAGAAATGTCTGGAAGTACAAGGTATCAACTTGTCTCGTCGTCGGATTCGTCGCATCATGAAGAGACTGAATTTAGTGTCAGTTTACCAGAAGGCTGTCTTCAAACCGCATTCTAAAGGGAAGAATGAAGCACCCGTTCCAAATCTCTTAGATAGACAGTTTAACCAAGAAAAGCCACTTGAAGCCCTTGTAACGGACTTGACTTATGTCCGTGTTGGTAATCGCTGGGCTTATGTTTGCTTGATCATTGACCTCTTCAACCGTGAAATCATCGGCCTATCTGCTGGTTGGCACAAGACTGCCGAACTCGTCAAAGAAGCCTTTCAAAACATTCCTTACGCACTTACCAAGGTCAAACTCTTCCATTCTGATCGTGGTAAGAAATTTGGTAATGCCCTGATTGACAAGATGTTGGAAGCATTTGATATTACTCGTTCGCTGAGTCAGGCTGGTTGTCCCTATGACAATGCCGTGTCTGAAAGTACATACCGTGCTTTCAAACTTGAGTTTATCAATCAAGAAGCCTTTCGGTCACTAGAGGAACTTGCTCTTAAAACCAAGGAATACGTTCACTGGTGGAATCATCACCGTATCCACAGTAGTCTCAATTATCAGACGCCTATGGCTCGGCGATTAAGCGCTTAATCAAATACACTTTATAAATTTTGTACAGAAAACTGTTGCCTTTTCATAAGTTTCCTCTAATAGGAATAATCATCTCTACATGATTATGATAATGAAACGGAACAAAGGAGTCTACAGGATTTACTGATAAAGCAATTGGTTGCGGATTAACATCTAAGGAATCATCTAAGTTATGAAAAAACTCATAAACAGGTTGTCCTTCAAAGGTTTTTGCTGGAATAGGATGCATTGTTGAAACAATAGTTTCCCAATCTCTTTTTTCCCGATATTTAACTAAAAGATCAAATATATCAAACATTACTAACTTCCTTATTCTTATCCTTCATTTATAATAAAAATTTCCTATCTAGGTTAAACATTATTTTTCCGATAAGCACTTGGGGTGCAACCGTATCGTTTTTTAAACTGCCGAAAAAAATAACTAGTCGTGTTAAATCCTGATTCAAGTGCAATATTATCAATAGAAAGTTCTGTATTCGATAGTAAATCACATGCGATTAACAGCCGTTTTTCTAACAAGATTTCTTGAAAATTCTTACCCGTATGCTTTTTTAACATATTGCTCATATAGTTACTATTATAGCCAAAATACTGAGCTAAATCCGAAATTTTTAACCCCTGATAGTGAGAATCAATATAATCTAAAACTTTAGCATAATCAAATCGCTGTGACGTATGGTGAGCAAACGTTTCATCACGGTAGATACGAAATAACTCCATAAAAATTAATTGCAAATAATGAGATAAGAAGGTTTCTCGTTGACTTTGATATGACCAATATTCAGATAAAAGCATCTGCATTTGCAAGTGAATGCGACTATTGCTACTTGTATCAAAAATCATATACCTATCATGTCTAGCTTGCTTATCAAAAGCTGTCGTCAAAAAAGAGGTAGCTAGACTCGTATCATTTTGCATGCGTAGAAGAAATAGTGAAGAAAATGTCTCTTCATTAATCAAAATATTAATAAGAATATCCTCCTCACCAAGCGGTTCAATTGAATGTGGTACATCTCTATCTAGGACACAAAGGCTACCTTGAGGCAAATCTATTTCGTCTCCATTGATTTTTTGCCTACATTGTCCAGCATAAACATATGTTATCTCAATAAAATCGTGTAGATGTTCAATCATTGGCGCAAATCTGTTATGACGGCTGATAAATATATTTTGCCCCTCCTTGAAAAAAGCATTTTTAGGGAAGCGTATAATATTAAACAAGGGATCTAAATACAGTTTTTCTGTTTCATTCAACATAGGAAAATCATTTATAGATTTCCCAGATTCCTTTTGTTTTTGTTCAATAACATTAATATGGTGTAAATAAGTTTCTAACTCTCTGAGATTCATAACAACCTCCTATATGTAGATAGTTCATTATAAACTAATTTTTGTGCATTGTAAATTTTTGAGGAAGATACTAAAATGAACATAAATAAAACGCTTACAGATATCTATAGATATCTAGAAAGGAATTATATGTCTCAACAAAATGCAACTAAAGTACCTTTAAGCGAAAAGATTACATTTGGTTTTGGTAATCTTGCTGCTAACCTAATGATTACAACCGCCAATGGTTTTATTACCTATTTCTATACTGATGTCATTGGATTAACAATGACTGTAGTAGGTTCCATACTCCTATTTGCTCGTGTTTTTGACGGGGTATCCGACTTAATCATGGGGGCCGTTGTAGATAGAACGTCAACAGCAACTGGTAAAGCGAGACCATGGATTAAACGAATGATTCTTCCTTATGCACTAGCTCTTATTTTACTATTTACATCTCCTTCTTTTCTCCCAGAAAGTATGAAAGCCATTTATGCTTTTGCAACTTACGTTATTTCTCTAGCAGGAGTTTATACGATGACAATGGTTCCTTATAACACATTACTTGGAACGACTTCATCTGATTCAAAAGAGCGTGGCTATCTTTCAACTTCTCGAACCATTTTTGGTTTCGCTGGAGCCTTCTTAGTTAACGGAGCTGTCCTACAAATTGTAAACTTCTTTGGTGAAGTAACTTCCGCTTCATCTTGGACTAAAATGGCTGCAGTATTCGCTCTCTTTTCAGTGATTCTGCTCTTTATTCTGCATCAAAATTCTAAGGAACGTGTCCTTGAAAATAGTGAAGCTCTCAGTGCCGATCAGGCACAAAAGGTCTCCACAGCTGATAACATTAAAGCCCTTTTCCAAAATAAATATTGGATTATCTTAATTTTAACAATGTTAATTAGCTTTATCAGCTCTGGACTTGGAGGCATCAATATCTACTACGCTCAATATGTTCTTGGTGATGTTAGCAAGGTTGCCTTGCTTGGTATGCTTTCCTTTGCACCGATTCTTGTAGGTAGTTTAGTTGTCCCATTCTTGATGGCCAAACTATCTAAGAGATCTGTGATGATTTTGGGAAATATTATTATGCTTATTGGTACTATTCTCCTTGCGCTTTTCCCTACCGATTTCACTTTAGTTATTGTAGGGCTTGTCATTCGTGGTTTAGGTATCGCCCCTGGTGCCGTGGCTGGATTTGCTATGCTTGGGGATGTAGCCGACTATGGTGAATGGAAAACCGGTATTCGTTCTGACGGCCTCATTTTCTCAGCGGCAACATTTGGTGAAAAAGTTGGTTCAGGACTTGGCGGTCTTATCCTTGGACTGGTCATGGCAGCTGGTGGCTATGTCGCAGGAGCAGCAACTCAATCAGCAGCAACACTCTTTGCCATTAAAGCTGTCTTTGCTTACATACCAATACTTTTAGCTGTGATTTCAATTATCCTATTGTTCTTCTATGATTTGGATAAGAAACTTCCTCAAATTGTCAAAGACATTCAAGCACGCGCTAAAGGTGGTAACGAAAATTAATACTTATTCTAGGGAGAGGAGCATTGCTCCCTCCTTAGTCTTATGTGAAAGGAAAATACCATGAATTTAAAACAGAAACCATTCTATCTTGATGATGATGCCATCCAGTGGGTTCAAGAAACACTAAGTCACTTGAGCTTAGATGAAAAAATAGGTCAACTCTTTCTTCCTATCGGTTATTCAACAGAGCCCGAATACCTCGACCATTTAATTTCTCTCGGTATTGGTGGGCTATTTTTCCGCCCTGGAGAAGCTACGGAGGTTCAGAAAACTTATCAGTACATGCAAGAAAATAGCAAAATTCCACTATTAACAACAGCCAATCTTGAAGATGGTGGTAATGGAGCTGCGTTTGAAGCAACAGCCTACGGTCGTCAAATGGCCGTTGCTGCTACAGGTGACTCTCGAGATGCTTACACTTTAGGAAAAATAGCTGCTCGTGATGGTAAGGCAGTCGGTGTAAACTGGGGATTTTCTCCAGTCATTGATCTAGACTTCAATTTTAGAAATCCTATCACAAATGTCCGTACCTATGGTAGTCAAGTTCACCATGTTATTGAAAATGCCAAGGCCTATACACAAGCTTTCCATGATAATGGTTTAATGACATCAATCAAACATTTCCCTGGAGATGGGGTGGATGAACGTGACCAACACCTGTTGACCTCTATTAATAGCTTGTCAATGCCTGCTTGGCGCAAAACATTTGGCCGTGTCTACCAAGAACTGATTGATTATGGGTCTAAAGCAGTTATGATTGGCCATATCGCCCTACCAGCCTACACAGGTGATGAGATGCCTGCAACACTCAGTCCTGAACTCTTGCAAAATTTACTCCGAAAAGAACTTGGTTTTAACGGCTTAACCATAACAGATGCCAGTCCTATGGTGGGATTTGGGGCAGCAATGAAACGTCGTGAGGCTGTTCCTTATGCCATTCAGGCAGGTTGTGACATGTTACTCTTTAATCGTGTTTTAGAAGAAGATATTCAATTCATGAAAGACGGTATCACCAATGGCATTTTGACACTGGAACGTCTAGATGAAGCTGTTACAAGAATTCTAGCTACTAAAGCTTCACTTGGATTACACTTACACATCGAACACGGTTCAGGACAATTTGAAAACTACGAACAAGAGCAAAATGAGCTGGCAGACCGCTCTATTACTCTTGTCAAAGACGATCAAAACTTACTGCCTCTCACTCCAAAACATCACAAACGTTTACTTATTCAAATTTTGGGTGGTTTTGAATCCAATTCTAGAGTAACTAAGCAAGTTACCTCTGAGTTAAAATCACGTGGTTTTGATGTAACTATCTATGAACCTGAAACTAATTTTTGGGAATTAGATACCGTCCAAGACTTTACCAACAAATATGATGCTGTCCTCTACATTGCTAACGTTGAAAATGCAAGCAATCAAACCGTGGCTCGTATCAACTGGCATACTTTATTTGGTTTAGGAAATAATCTCCCTTGGTTTGTCAAAGAAATTCCAACTGCTTTAATTAGCTTTGGAAATCCTTATCATATTTTTGACTTACCTATGGTCGACACCGTCATCAATGCTTATTGTAACTATGAGCATTTCATCAAAGCAACTATTGCTAAACTGACTGGTGAAACTTCCTTCAAGGGAATTAGTCCAATTAACCCATTCTGCGATAATCATATTTTAAAGGAGCTAAGACATGAAAATCCATAATTTAAAGGTAAATGGCATCAATGAGCCCCTTGGGTACCATTTTGATTATTTAACGTTTTCTTGGGAATTGGCTACTCAACACGTCCCAGATAATCTCTCTTTCACCATTGAAGTAGCTAAAGACAGTACATTTTTAGACATTGTTTGGAAAGATGAAATAATTGACACCTTTAATACCATAAGCACTACGGCTGATTTTTTAGAACCTAGACAACACTATTTTTGGCGAGTTTCCACAGAAAATAGTCAAGCAGTTAGCCATTTTGAAACCTCAAAGATGGATGAACTTTGGAGTGCTGATTGGATTACTTATAACGAAAAAAGTTTACCAAGCGTCCGCTTTTCAAAACGCATCTCTGTGGACAAACCAGTTCAATCTGCAAGACTGTACAGCATTGGTTTAGGACTTTACGAAGTTGAACTTAACAATCAAAAGGTTGGGCAAGAATATTTCACTCCAGGTTATCATAGCTATGATTTCATTGAGCAATATCAGACCTATGATGTGACTGATTTACTCACCCCAGAAATGGAACTCTCTTTTATTTTAGGAAACGGCTGGTACCGTGGCCGTTTTGTCTTCGAAGGTGGTTTTGAAAACCTTTACGGGGATAAGCAAAAACTAATTGCTGAACTTCATATTACTTATCAAGACGGTAGCACTGAATTAATTGTTACCGACAATTCTTGGAAAACGACGAGCACAGCAATTCAGGATAATTCTATTTACGATGGCGAAACTATTGATTTTGGACATACTATTAAACTTTTAACCACAGTAGAAGTCAACGATACTAAGCAGAATTTACAAGGGCGAATCGACCCACCAATAGGAATTGTGGAATCTTTCACTCCTTGTGTTTTTTATGACGCTGCTGGGCAACTTATTTTAGACTTTGGGCAAGAAATGACAGGATGGATTAGTGGTACATTACCTGCAAATAAAAAGAGAGTAATCTTTCAATTTGCAGAAATCTTGCAAAATGATACTTTTTACACGGATAATTTACGGACTGCTAAACAAACGTTTACCATTCTTAATAATGATATCCAGCGCTTTATCAGACCTCACTTCACTTTCTTTGGTTTTCGATATGTAAAAGTTGAAGGACTAAGCGAACATGAAGCAAAAACATTTAAAGCTCAAGCTATTCATAGCTTGATGGATGAGAGATTTTCTTTCTCATCTTCTCATGATAAATTGAACCAACTGATGAGCAATATTCGCTGGAGTCAAAAAGATAATTTTCTAAGTATCCCAACAGATTGTCCACAGCGAGATGAACGTATGGGATGGACAGGGGATATCACTGTTTTTGCTAATACTGCCTGCTATAATATGGAAACTAGAGCTTTCTTGGGACATTTTATGCAAATGCTTAGTCTAGAACAAAAACATGTTAATGGAGCTATACCTTTCTTTGCCCCTCTTCCTAAAGTTGATAATAAAGAAGGGCTAAATCCCTTCTTGACAAGTGCTGGCGCGGCTGTTTGGGGAGACGCTGCTACTGTTCTGCCTTACACGCTCTATAAACATTTCCGAGACAAGGGGTTACTAGCAAAACATATAGATAGTATGGTGGATTGGGTTGATTTTATTTATCAACAAGATGAAGCCAGAGGCGGAAACAGGCTATGGGATTTTGGTTGGCAGTTGGGAGACTGGCTAGCTCTTGACTCTGGTATCAAGGGCTCTGTATTTGGTGCTACAGATTCTGCTTTGGTAGCTTCTGTCTACTACTACCTCTCTGCTAATTATACGGCACAAGCACTCCACATTTTAAACGACAAACGTACTAAGTTTTACCAACAATTAACCGAGGACATTCGTCAAGCAATACTAAAGACTTACTTTATTGAAAATAAACTAAACCTGAATCCTAAAACACTCCAATCTGAGGTTGAGCATATTCGCCAAAATATGGCTAATACTTTTGCTGGGCAAAGTATCCCAACTCGAATTGACACACAAACAGGTTTATCACTCCTCCTTCGATACGGTCTTTACCCAAATGAAATGGCGCAAAAAGACTTGATTGACCGTTTGAAAAATAACTTAACTGAGCACGATGGATTTTTAACCACAGGATTTGCCGGAACTCCTGCATTACCACATGCCCTACTAGATAATGGGCTAAAACAAGAAGCTTTTAATCTATTATTCAAAGAAGCTGCTCCTAGTTGGCTATTTGAAGTCAATATGGGGGCTACAACCACTTGGGAACGTTGGGATTCTCTTTTGCCAGATGGAACGATCAGTGGTACAGATATGAACTCTCTCAACCATTATGCTTATGGTGCAATTGAAGATTTTATTGTTGAAAAATTACTTGGAATAAACCTTCCAGATGTTATTGACAACACCGCAACTTATACCATATTTCCCCATTACACAGATCATTTAGATTGGGTGGAGGGGCGTTTAAAAACTCCTAATGGTGATTTAACGGTTCGTTGGGAAAAAAATGGCACAAGAGTCTCTATTTCAGTGAACTTACCCGTTAGAACAAAAGCTATTTTCATCACACCTAATGGTGATTATCAATGGTTACAAGCAGGAGAAAATCATTTGTCCTTCATCGCATAATCATGATATGCTAGATTTTTTCGTAAAAATAGTTGACTCATCACTACTAACCAGCCTCATCACAAATGGCTGGTTTTGGTGTATAATGTCAAAAAACCAGACTTAGCTGGTCTAAAATGCATGAAAAACAGTTGGGGAGTATTGTCATTGTTGCCGACGCTGGTTATATCTTTTGTAGATACTTCTGATTGCTGCACTGAGTAAAATGCTAAGCATTCCTTCTGAATAGCAAAATTAACATTATCTTGCTTGGTATGATTAATGAATTTTAACAGCTCACTTACAATAGAAATATGTTGCATAGGTAGTTCTCCAAGATATAACTCATAAAATAGCTAGTCAGTTCATTTGTGGAGTACTTTATGAACTGGGCTTTTACAATTCAAGAATTCTCTTCAAATGTCCTGTTGTTTTATTGTTGAATCCGTTTTACCACAATAAGAGGATCTCCTATGTGCATCTACTTTTTTTAATCTAGCGGAAAGAGACTGTTTACCGTCCTCGACCTAAGGCTCTTAGGCAAGAAAAGGCTCTAGTTAAATATCAACTACACCAAGTTCTCTTACAGATTATTTTGCTCATGAGGCACATGTTAAGACGCAAGATCAAATGGCTCAAGGTCTCTTTCGGGTGGCCAATCTATCCTTGTTTGGAACAGAGACGCCTTCTGAGGAGCAGTTGCTCCAAGCTAGCGTAGCCCGTTTAGTAGACGATGCGACACCGCCCACTTTTATTTGGGCGACTGCTGGGGACAAGCTCGTTCCAGTTAGCCAATCCACGCGCCTTGGGACAGCTCTTGCTGAGGCTGGAATTCCGTTTGAATTGCATATTTTTGAAGAAGGGCCCCATGGATTGTCATTGGCAACCCAAGCGACAGCGGCAGCTTTGACAGAGGTGAATGCTGACGCAAGGCAGAGGGTGGATCTTGCTGAAGCATGGCTTGAAAAACGCTTTACACTCTCTCTAAATAAAAAAAGCAATTGGGCTTAAAATAGAACGACATAATACAAAGGGGTCTAAGTTGGACAGATTGGTTATAGCAAAAAGAAGTTGTTTAATTAATAAGTTTGGTTTAAATTGTAATAAAATGCTCTAGATCAGGTTCTGTTTATAATTAACTTTAGACTCTCTGAAGATGATAGAGTTCTTATAGAGTGTACCAACTCAATTCGTCCAGTAATTTCTTTTAAATTTTAATGCAAAACAGTTACGAGATAATGACAACTATTGCCTCGACTTTATCTCAACTGCAATTCAAGAATTTGTCTCGGATAATTGGCATGACTTCATGTTCCGTTTATCCATCGATTACCCAAATAAATGTGATGCTTAGGAGAAGAATAAAAACGAACGTTCTTTTATCTAGAGACTGATCTCATGAAGAATGTTCGTTTTTTATTTTCGTTAAATTTAGGTTTTTTGACTACTTTTCCAGAGTTGAAAAATTGGTCGTAAATTGGTGGTGAGTTCTGTCACTGACGAGCTATAAACCGCATGAAATCAAGGTTTATAACGACAATTATTTCATCGTCGGAAACAGTAGTACATCTCGAATCGTTGTCGTATCTGTCAAGAGCATGCAGAGGCGGTCGATACCGATTCCAAGACCACCTGTTGGTGGCATACCGTATTCGAGGGCTTCTACGAAGTCGTAGTCGATACCAGTCGCTTCATCGTCACCAAGTTCTTTAGCCTTGGCTTGGGCTTCAAAACGAGACAACTGATCGATTGGGTCGTTGAGCTCGGTAAAGGCGTTGGCGTATTCCTTGGTCATGATGAAGAGCTCAAAACGGTCTGTAAAGCGTGAGTCTTCATCGTTTTTCTTAGCCAATGGTGATACGGCAACAGGGTGACCGTAGACAAAGGTTGGTTGAATCAGGGTTTCTTCGACAAATTCTTCGAAGAAGGCATTGATGATGTGGCCGACTTCTGTGTAGTGCTTTTCAACTGGGACATGTTTTTCTTTGGCAAGAGCAGCAGCTTCTTCAAAGGTCATGTCAACCCAGAAGTCAACGCCAGCGATGTCCTTGATGGCATCGACCATGTGGACACGGCGGAAAGGTTCGTTGATTTTGATTTCAGTGCCTTGGTAGATGACTGGTTCATCCCCCTTAACAGCCTTGGTTGCGTGTTGGATGATGCCTTCTGTCAAATCCATGATGTCTTGGTAGTCTGCATAGGCTTGGTAAGCTTCGATAGAGGTGAACTCAGGGTTATGGGTTGCGTCCATCCCCTCGTTACGGAAGATACGGCCAATCTCGTAGACACGTTCCATACCACCGACAATCAAGCGTTTGAGGTGGAGTTCAGTTGCGATACGAAGCACCATGTCGATATTTTGTGCATTGTGGTGGGTGATAAATGGCCGAGCAGCAGCACCACCAGCTTCATTGTGCAGGATTGGTGTTTCCACCTCAAGGAATCCAAGGCCATCCATGTAGCGGCGGATTTCAGAGATGATTTTAGAGCGAGTCACAAAGCGATTAAAGCTGTCGCGGTTAGAAATAAGGTCCAAATGACGCTTGCGGTAGATGGTCTCAACGTCTGTCAATCCGTGGTATTTTTCAGGAAGTGGACGGAGAGCCTTAGACAGGTGGGTCAATTTGCGGGCATGGATAGACAATTCACCCATGTTGGTCCGCATGATGTCCCCTTCAACACCAAGGAAGTCACCAAGGTCGGCTTTCTTGAAGATTTCGTAAGCTTCTTCACCGACATCATCTTTACGAACGTAGATTTGGATTTGGCCTTCACGGTCTTGGATATGGGCGAATCCAGCCTTACCCTTACCACGCTTGGTCATCAAGCGTCCAGCAATGATAGCGGAAGCAGCAAGTTCTTCCAGTTCTTCCTTGCTAGTGTTAGCGTATTGTTCCTGTAATTGGCCTGAGTTTGCAGTGCGCTCAAAGCGTTTCCCGAATGGGTCAATCCCTTGTTCAGCAAGCGCAGCCATCTTTTCACGACGGACTAGCTGTTGGTCATTTAATTCTTCAACGTGTTGATTAGACATCATGTCCTCCTCAAAAGTAATTCTCTCTATTCTACCATAAAAAGCCTTATAAGACATAGGATATTGCTGAAAAAAAGTAGGTTTGGTAAAGTTTGATATAGTATAGTAATTAGTGTATAATCAGGAGTAAGAAATTTTTCGGAGAAGAGACATGATAACATCGATTGTTTTTGACGTAGATGACACGATTTATGACCAGCAAGCGCCCTACCGGATTGCAGTTGAAAAGTGCTTTCCTGGCTTTGATATGAGTCAAATCAATGCAGCCTATATTCGTTTTCGTCATTATTCTGATGTCGGTTTTCCTCGGGTTATGGCGGGTGAGTGGACGACGGATTATTTTCGCTTTTGGCGCTGCAAAGAGACGCTTTTAGAATTTGGCTATCGTGAAATCGATGAGGCAACGGGTGTTTATTTCCAGGAAATCTATGAACATGAGCTGGAAAACATCACTATGCTGGATGAGATGCGGATGACGCTGGATTTTCTCAAGTCAAAAAATGTCCCTATGGGAATTATCACCAATGGGCCAACAGAGCACCAACTGAAAAAGGTTAAGAAGCTGGGGCTCTATGACTATGTGGATCCTAAGCGGGTCATCGTTAGTCAGGCGACAGGTTTTCAAAAACCTGAGCGGGAAATTTTCAATCTGGCAGCTGAGCAATTTGATATGAACCCAGCAACAACGCTTTACGTCGGAGATTCCTATGATAATGATATCATGGGTGCCTTCAATGGCGGCTGGCATTCCATGTGGTTTAATCACCGTGGACGGACGCTTAAGCCAGGCACTAAGCCAGTCTATGATGTGGCGATTGATAACTTTGAGCAGCTGTTTGGAGCAGTCAAGGTCCTCTTTGACCTGCCTGATAATAAGTTTATCTTTGACATCAACGACAAGAAGAATCCAATCCTTGAAATGGGGATAAACAATGGTCTCATGATGGCAGCCGAGCGTCTCTTGGAGAGCAATATGTCCATTGATAAGGTTGTGATTCTTCTGCGTTTGGACAAAAAGCAGGAAAAGATTCTTCGAATGAAATACGGGAGATAGGTTAAAAAAAGTTTTAGGCCTAGTTTAGGTTACTTTAAGCCAGCCTGGCTATACTATAAGCATCCTAGCAGTAGATGTCATCGAATCGTTACAGATTTCATCCGAACTCTTCGGACATCTTTGCATGGCAAGTGCTAAGCGATTAAAGTCTCAAGAACTTGCTCAAAAACTTTTTACTGCCAAGGCAGTATCGTCATCCTTAAGTGCTAAAGCACCAAGGGATGGCAAATGATTTCATAAATCTCCTGAGGAGTCCTGGCGAAAGCTGGGGCTTTTTAACTGTTCGGATTCGTAGGTAATATGGGAAGCTTCGTGATTTCCTGAAAATAATAGTACCTGTAGCTGGCTTTTTACTTTTGAGTACAAGAAAAATCCCAGATGAACTGGGATTCTGATTTTTGATAGGGACTATTCAACTAAATCAGCAAATTCTGCTTGAACGAAATCTGCGAGGACCTGGGCATCAATCCGGATTGAACGCCCGAGTTCACCTGCCGAGACAATCATCTGGCCTTTTTCTATTGCCTGGTGGTCAATGAAAATGGGGAAGCGATGTTTTTGTCGAATGCCAACTGGATTGTTGGCCCCATGGATGTAGCCAGTGGTTTTTTCTAAATCTTTTTGGGAAATCATGGAGACCTTTTTATTGACTGAAAGTTTGGCTAGTTTTTTCTCTGAGAGATGATCGGTAATCGGGATGATACCGATGACAGGGCCGGTCTTGTCACCCAATAAAGCTAGGGTTTTAAAAATATCAGAGCGATTGACACCGTCTGGTGATTGGCCCTCCAGTCCATTGAAATCTAGGCTGTCATGGGCGATTCCTGCCTTATCTAGGATTTGGTCAACCAGGGTCTTTTTTTGCTTAGTTTTCTTTGCCATTGCAGTCTCCTTGTCACTCAAAAATGCGGTACACTCAGTATACCATATTCTCAATTTCAGTGAGATAGTTTTGGAGGAGGGACTATCTCAGATGTTATAGAAGTTTTTCTGGGTCAGATAAAGACTGGAAAGGACAATCGCGGTCACTACCAAGGTTAACCCAGCAGCTGTGCCATTGACCGTGAAGGAATAAAAGTATGGAGACATGCCTTCAGGCGCGTAGGAACCCCAAAAAATGACACCAGCGATGAAGTGGAAGATATAGCGACAGAGGCAGGCGAGAAAAGTTCCAGCCCAGATAAGTCCCAGAGCCTGTCCCTTTTGATTAGCTTTCAGTGCAGTTTGGAAGGGAACTGTGACCAGCCCTGCAAATCCGACAACCGTAAAGGCTAGGATATATTCAATCGCCACCTGAGACAGGGAGAGATAGTAGACCTTACCAGCAACAAAGTGAAGTAGTCCCCAAATCAAACCAGCCAAAAGGCCGTATTTGGGACCTCTGCGTAGGCTAAAGAGGACCAGAGGAATCATGCCCCAAGATGGTGAGAACCATTCTAGGAAATCAGGTACGAAAGAGAGGGCCATAGCTAGAGCAGCGAAGATAGCGGCTTCTACCAGGGTACGAGTTGAGTTGTGTGACATAAAAAGCCTCCTTTTGTGGTCACAGAAGGAGGCTGGCAATTACATTCTAGCCAGAATCACAATCCCTACGCTAGTCTTAGCTAGATCAGGTCCTTAGGATTTCGTTTGACGATCTCAGCATCCACGTTTTCGCTTCAGCACTCCCTGTGAAATTATTATACTAATGAGACTATTATAAGAAAGTGTTTTCAGTCGGTCAAGGGATATGCCTGGAATGAAAAAAATCAGGCCGTTTTTGTGGCCTGACTCATCTATTCTTTAATTTCTCCGAAGAGGTATTCGTAGGTTGATTTGGTTTTTTGGGTGACCGCAATTTGGTTGAGGTCCAAAGAGCCATCAAAACCTGGCAAGGAGCCTTCGGAAGTATATTGGTGGAGGTGGTATTCTAAATCAGTTTCTGGCGCAGCTTCATAATAGCCAGAGTTACTTCCATAAGTCGGGAACCAGACAGCATCGAATTGATCAACGGTAATGGCCTGCTCTTGCATGAAGTAGGTGCCGATGTAGATGCCGACTTTTTCAGCTCCAAGTTTTTTCAGTTCTTCACGGAAGGCCTGAACGCCTGCATCCATATCGGTCATGGTGACTTCTTCGACATCAATCCAGTAGAAAGTCGGGTTGTAGGGTGATGCATTTTTGTAAAATAGCTGAGCTTCTTCCCGCATCTCCTTTTCACTAGTACCGAGGGCGTAGGAGTAGACAGCCACAGGAATGTTACGTTTTTGGAATTCCTTGATATGGGTCTTGAAAGATTTATCGACGCCAGTGGTGTGGGCGGCATTGTTATCCTTGGTAATCTGCGATCCTCCAAAAACCCTGACGATAGCTCCAGAAATATTTTTAGATAGGGTATCGTAGTTGATTTGTGAAGGCAGCTGCCAGCCGGAAATATCAATGATAGGATTGAGGACGAGGGTCTCGTCTTCCTCCTCGTTAGAGGTTGTGGTGGATACGGTCGTGGTCGGTTCAGGAATTGTCTGCTGGGCCGTTGCCAGAGTTTTCTGACGAACCTTGGCCTGGTGGGCCTGGGCAAGGACCAGGGTGAGACTGAGTAAACCGAGTACGAAGTAGACCACAATTGGTTTTATTCTTTTTCTCATTCTTACTATTTTATCTCATTCTGTCTTAAAAATCAAAACATGGCGCTTCTTAACCGATTAAATAGTCTAAAACTATAACATAGCATAAAAAATCCATAATTTACAGCTATGCTCTGCAATGCTACAATAGGATTATCGAAAATTACTAGGAGCTGGATAAGGAGAGAACTATTATGGCTAAAAAATATTTTGAACACGTTGGATCATTCTTGCGCCCGCAAAACTTGCAGGACGCGCGTGCTGGCTTTGAAGCAGGTACCGTGTCTGCTGAAGAATTAGCAGCAATTGAAGATGCAGCTATCCGAGAACTGGTCGACCAACAAATCGCGGCTGGCCTCGAAAAGGTGACTGACGGGGAATTCCGTCGCGCATACTGGCACTTGGACTTCTTCTGGGGCTTTAATGGTGTAGACCATATTCAGGCTGCTGAGGGGTATCATTTCCACGATGAGACAACTAAGGCTGACTCAGCTATCGTTTCTGGGAAAATCACCGGCGAAGGTCACCCCTTTGTTCCAGCCTATAAATTCTTGAAGGACTATGTGGACCAAACTGGAGCAGCGGTTGAAGCTAAGTATACTATTCCAGCACCATCTCAATTTTACTTTGAGTTGATCCGTGACGCTGAGCATGTGGCACGTTTGAATGAAATCTATCCTGACTTTGATGTTCTGCGCGAAGACCTTAAAACTGCTTATTTGACTGTTATCAAAGACTTGCAAGCAGCGGGCTTGAAAACCATCCAAATCGACGACTGTACTTGGGGTACTCTTGTAGACGATAACTTCCTCAATGCCTGGGGTAGTGTAACTGGTCAAACTGGTGAAGAAGTCCGTGCTGACTTGTCCAACCGTTTCTTGACTGTCAACAATGATGTCTATGAAAACATTCCCGAAGGGATTACCCTTAACACTCACGTTTGCCGTGGGAACTTCCATTCAACATGGGCAACATCAGGTGGTTATGGACCAGTTGCAGAAACCCTCTTTGACAAGGAAGCCGCTGAAACCTACTTCTTGGAATTTGACAATGAGCGTTCAGGTGGTTTTGAGCCCTTGGCTGAATTCAAGGATCCTAACAAGGTTGCGGTGCTTGGCTTGATTACTTCAAAAGAAGGTAAATTGGAAGACAAGGAAACCATCATCGCCCGCATCAAGGAAGCCAGCCAGTACATTCCACTTGAACAAATCTGGTTGTCAACCCAGTGTGGCTTTGCGTCAACTGAAGAAGGTAACATCTTGACAGACCAAGATCAATGGGCTAAACTAGCACTTGTAAAAGAAATCATTGATGAAGTTTGGGGATAAGATGACCACCAAAAGAATGAGTCGGATAGCCATGCTGGCGGCCCTCTGTGTTGCCAGCCGACAGGCTTTCGCAAGCCTACCCAATATCCAACCCATCACTGCCATATTTCTAATATGTGCAGTTTTTTTGAATCTAACCGACAGCATTCTCATTATGGCTGTGACCATGTTAGTCTCATCCTTTTTACTAGGATTTGGGCCATGGGTGCTCTGGCAGATTGTATCCTTTGCGATAGTTTTGGTCATCTGGTTGGGACTCTACAAACTCATCCAGGTACTCCCTCTTGCCAAAGTCCATCAACTTATTATACAATCTATAGTAGCAGCTCTGATGGGGATTGTCTACGGTGTCGTCATTGATTCGATCGGTGCTCTGCTCTATAGCATGCCTTGGTGGAGCTACGTGATGGCAGGACTAAGTTTCAACCTGGCCCACGCCCTATCAACTCTCATCTTTTACCCCCTGCTAGAACCCATATTTAGGAGATTATTATTCCATGAAAAAGTACCTCACTAGCCTTATCGTTTTCCTATCAGCCCTGTTTTTGGTCGCTTGTGGCAATAGCACAGCTTCTAAGGACGAAGGTCAAGTTAACCTTGTCGTGACCCTTGACACTAACAAGGTCGATGAAACGGTTGATTTTGATGAAGGTGATACGGTTATGGACGTCCTCAAGGACAACTACGATGTTACAGAAAAAGACGGCTTCATTACTGCTATCGACGGTGTTTCCCAAGACGAATCAAAAGGTCTTTACTGGATGTTCGATGTTAATGGTGAAATGGCACCTAAGGCCGCAGACCAAATCGAAGTCAAAGACGGTGACGTCATCGAATTCTACCAAGAAGTCTATAAATAAGGAAGAGGCTGGCTTTCCAGCCTTTTTTGCATGGTCAAATGGCCTAAAAAAAGGTAAAATGGAAGAAAAAGATGATGGAGAGAGACGATGGAAACAAGTTTAGCGGGAGCTCAGGCTTATATTGACAGTCATCAGGAGATGGTGAATCCGAGATTTCGGCCCAAGGCCCATTTGACTGGCCAAGTAGGCTGGATTAATGATCCCAACGGTTTTGTATTTTTCAAGGGGGAGTACCATGTATTTTATCAGTATCATCCCTACAGTTCTTACTGGGGGCCTATGCACTGGGGTCATGCCAAGTCTAAGGATTTGGTCCACTGGGAGCAGTTGCCAGTAGCCCTCGCACCGGATCAAACTTACGATAAGGACGGCTGTTTTTCAGGCTCTGCTATTGTCAAGGATGATAAGCTCTACCTCATGTACACGGGGAATTGCTATTTCGGTGAGGGAGATGCCCGCAATGAGCAGGTGCAGAATATTGCCGTATCTGAAGATGGTATCCATTTTGAAAAGGTGGCTCAAAATCCGGTTGTGACAGGCGATGTCTTGCCAGAAGGTTTGGTAAGGCAGGATTTCCGGGATCCGAAGGTTTTTGAACGTGAGGGTCGTTATTATACTGTTATTGCCTCTCGGCATTCTTCAGAAAAGGGTGTTGTCGTGCTTCTAGGTTCGGATGACCTCATCTCTTGGGAGTTTGAATCCATTTTTCTAGAAGGCGAAGATCATCAGGGAACCATGTGGGAGTGTCCGGACTATTTTGAAAAAGATGGCAAGTCCTACTTAATTGTGTCTCCCATGCACTATGAAAAAGACGACAGCGATTTTGCCAACCTCTTTTCAACGGTTCTGTTCACGGGTCAAGTGGACTGGGAGAAAAAAATCTTTATTCCAGAGAAGGTCCAAGAAATCGACCATGGTCAGGATTTTTATGCAGCCCAAACCATGGAAGATGATCAGGGGCGTCGCATTATGATTGCTTGGATGCAGATGTGGCATCGTGCCATGCCAGCCCAAGATTTGGAAGAAGGTTGGGCTTGTAACTTGACCTTCCCACGTGAATTGATGTTTGAGGGTGGCTATCTCCAACAACGCCCTCTGTCAGAGAGCCTGGCCCAGTTGGATGAACTGGTACTAGATGAGGAACTGACCTCAGCTGTTTATGGGGAATTTGACCTGGAGAGCTCTGCTATGTTTGAGTTGGGAAATGCCCAAGAACATCTAACCTTTGGCTACGATGCGGATAAGGGGCTCGTCTATTTGGATAGGTCTGGCTTACAATATGCAATGGCTGGCCAGGAAAAAGAGCCTGTGACTCGACGGACCGTCGCCATCAAAGCCCATAAAATTGGTGTGCTCATCGACACTAATTCTCTTGAACTCTTTATCAATGACGGACAGGAGACCATGACGGCGACTTGTTATATTGCAGGAGAGCAGAAACTCTCTCAAGTAAGGTAATTGCTCCTAGTTTAGCTCTGCTATTTTACTAGGATGATAAAGAAAACCTATCACTGTGATAGGTTTTAAGTATTTTCATGTTTTTTAAGAAAATGATAAGATAGGTTTATCATTATTTTGGAGGATGATTATGAAGTTGAAAAATATCTTGAAAGTTGGAGCTGTAGCTCTAGCATCAACCCTAGTTTTAGCTGCTTGTGGTTCTAAATCATCAAGTACTGACACAGCAGATACAAAGGCAGCTGAGAAAGAAACTGTTGTTTTAGCAACTGTTGGAACGACTAAGCCTTTCTCATATGAAGCAGATGGTAACTTGACTGGTTATGACATCGAAGTGGCGCGTGCAGTCTTTGAAGGTTCTGAGAAGTACGAATTGAAAATCGAAAAAACAGCCTGGTCTTCAATCTTTGCAGGTTTGGATTCTGATAAGTTCGCTATCGGTGCTAACAACATCAGCTACAACGAAGAACGCGCAGCCAAGTACCTTTACTCATTGCCAACAGCTTCTAACCCACTGGTTTTAGCGGTTAACAAAAACTCAGGCATCAAGTCTTATGATGATATCGCTGGTAAGTCAACTCAGGTTGTTCAAGGAACGTCAACAGCAGCTATGCTTGAAACCTACAACACTGAGCATGCTGATGCGCAAACTAACATCAACTATACCAACGAAGATTTAGCACAAATGTTGCTCAGCCTTGACAGCGGTAAGTTTGATTACAAGATTTTTGAAACTCAGTCTGTTCGTACGATCGTTGAAGAGCAAGGCTTGGAAAACATTGAAATCATCGAGCTTGACCTTGAATCTGACCAAAAACCTTACGTCTACTTTGTTCTCTCACAAAGCCAAGAAGATGTTCAAAAATTCATCAACGAACGCTTGAAAGAACTCTACAAAGACGGTACTTTGGAAAAACTGTCTCAAGAATTCCTTGGTGGCAGCTACCTTCCAGATGCTAGCGAATTTGAATAATCTATGAAAGAGTGGAAAGTCAGCTTTCCCTCTTTTTCCTTGCTTGTTAAAGCAAGCAACCTCAACACTTTTTTAGAAAGAAATTTATGTCTTTTTTATCCATCATTTTAACAATCATTGTTGCCCTGGAGCATGTTTATATCATGTACCTAGAGACCTTTGCGACCCAGTCTGAGACGACTGGCCGGGTCTTTAAGATGTCAGCTGAAGAGCGTTCGCGTAAATCGGTAACAACCCTTTTCCAAAACCAAGGTATCTATAACGGAATTATTGGGCTTTTCTTGTTAATTGGTCTAGTTTTGGGTTTGAAGTCGGTTGTCCTTTTTTACCTAGTCAATGTGGTGTTGGCGGCTGCTTATGGAGCCCTGACTTCTGATAAGGCAATCTTGTTCAAACAAGGAGGCCCTGCAATTTTAGCCTTACTCAGCTTTTTGCTGTAAAATAGCAGAGCTATAGTTTGGAAGATTGAATTTTCAGATATTTCCTATAGCTAAAAACTATAACTAACCCTAATTTCTAACAATTTGATTCCTAGAAGTTCTTATGAGACAATAGTGGCACGATAAAAGAAAAGAGGATTTATCTTATGAAATTGAAAAAATTACTCGGTTTGGCAGGTTTTGCTCTTGCTTCAACTCTTGCCTTAGCAGCTTGTTCACCTGAGTCATCTAGCAAGTCAGCATCATCTGACGAGACAGTTGTCCGTGTTGGGGTCATGAGCTTGAGCGAATCTGAAGAAGCACGTTGGGATAAAATCCAAGAAATCTTGGATGAAAAAGAATCAGGCATCAAGCTTGAATTCACTCAATTTACAGACTACTCTCAACCTAACAAGGCTGTTGCTGAAGGCGAAGTAGACATCAACGCCTTCCAACACTATAACTTCCTCAACAACTGGAACAAGGAAAATAATGAAGACCTCGTGGCAATTGCTGAAACCTACATTGCCCCAATCCGTCTCTACTCAGGTACAGAAAATAACAAGAACAAGTATACTTCTGTTGAACAAATCCCAGACGGTGCTGAAATTGCTGTGCCAAACGATGCGACCAACGAAAGCCGTGCCCTCTACTTGCTCCAATCTGCTGGCCTGATTAAGCTGGATGTTTCAGGGACTGAGTTGGCAACGGTCGCCAACATTTCTTCCAACCCTAAAAACTTGAAAATTACGGAATTGGATGCCAGCCAAACAGCAGGATCTCTTCCATCTGTAGCGGCAGCGGTGGTTAACAATACCTTTGTACTTGAGGCTGGATTGGATTACCAAAACGCCCTTTACAAAGAGCAAAAGGATGAAAACTCTAAGCAATGGTACAACATTATCGCTGGTAAGAAAGATTGGGAAAGCTCAGACTTGGCAGATGCCATCAATGCTATCGTCGATGCTTACCATACAGACGAAGTTAAGAAAGTCATTGAAGAAACTTCAGATGGTATGGATGAGCCAGTTTGGTAAGTCGATAAATTTGAATAAGATTAATGTGAGAATGGAACATTTCCCTAGGGATTGAGTTTGCTCACGGTTATTAACAAATAGGGGACTGGTCATGTGCCACGTTCCCTTTTCCAATGAAGGAGATAGTTATGGTAGTTTCATCATCAGAAGAACAATATCAAAAGTATAAGACGGATAGATATATTCAAGCTGGCATCCAACAGTTAAGTCAATTGATTGCTGCTAAGTCGATTTTTGCCCAACAAATTGGTTTGGCAGAGATGGCTCAGCAATTGAAGGGAATTTTTGAGGCGGCGGGTGCAACGGTAATAGTGGATGAACGCTATAGGGCTCCTTTTGTAATAGCGGAGTTCAGCTCTCCTAAACCAGACGCTAAAACACTGATATTCTACCAACACTATGATACGGTTCCGGCCGATAGCGATCAAGTTTGGACTAAGGGAGCCCCCTTTACACTAACAGAGGATGCCGGGTATCTATACGGCCGTGGCGTCGACGACGACAAGGGACATATCACCGCTAGGTTGACAGCAGTTCAACGTTATATGGCTGAGCAAGGTAGTCTGCCTGTCAATATTATTTTCATTATGGAAGGAGCCGAGGAATCTGCTTCCCTTGATTTAGGAGCCTATCTTTCAGATTATCGTGAGAGACTATCTGGAGCAGATCTCTTAATTTGGGAACAAGGTCGTCGAAACAGTAAAGGACAGTTAGAAATTACTGGTGGAAACAAGGGCATTGTCACCTTTGATTTGTCGGTGCAGTCAGCTGATACGGATATCCATTCCTCCTTTGGTGGTGTAATTGAGTCTGCCAGTTGGTATTTGTTGGAGGCCATTCAGTCTATGCGTGATGCGCAAGGTCGTATTTTAATTGGAGGAATAGCTGAGGCTGTTCAGCCAGCAAGTGAACGTGAACTCGAGCTTGTACGCCAATATGCTCCGACTGACCAAAATGATTTAGCAGAGCTGCATGGTTTGACCTTAGATAGACTAGCTACAGACCGCGATGATTTTTTGAGACGTTTGTATTTTGAACCATCTCTGTCTATCCAAGGTCTGTCAACAGGTTATCTTGGCCAAGGGGTCAAGACGATTTTGCCATCTCAGGCTACTGCCAAGATGGAAATGCGTCTGGTACCAGGCTTGACACCAGAGTTTGTTATGCATAAAATAGAAGAGCATCTTACTTCGCAAGGTTTTAATCAGATTCGTGTTAACATGACCTTAGGAGAAGAAGCCTATCGGTCTGATATGTCAGCACCGGCCATTCAAAAAGTCATTAAACTTGCTTCAGCATTCTACGAGGAAGGCATCTCTGTTCTCCCGACATCACCTGGAACAGGTCCTATGCATCTGGTCTATGAAGTATTGGAAGTTCCCATGGCTAGTTTTGGTCTAGGAAATGCCAATAGTCGTGACCATGCAGGCGATGAAAATATTGCTATCGCTGATTACGTGACTCATATTGAATTAGTAGAGGAGTTAATCGCATCTTATGTCTAAAAAAATGATTCAACTAGACCATATCGACGTGACCTTCCACCAGAAGAACAAGGTTATCGAAGCCGCCAAGGATGTGACCATTCACATTAACCAAGGCGATATCTATGGGATTGTAGGGTATTCTGGCGCTGGGAAATCAACCCTGGTCCGTGTCATCAATCTCTTGCAGGTGCCAACTGCTGGAAAAATTACCATCGATGACGATGTTATCTATGAAAATAAGGTGACTCTGTCGGCTGGGCAATTGCGTGAAAAACGCCGTGAGATTGGAATGATTTTCCAACATTTTAACCTGATGGCCCAAAAAACAGCGGCTGAGAATGTGGCCTTTGCCCTCAAACACTCTGGTCTAAGCAAGCAAGAGAAGGCGGCTAAGGTTGCAAAACTACTGGACTTGGTTGGTCTCTCGGACAGGGCAGATAACTATCCAGCTCAGCTATCTGGCGGACAAAAACAAAGGGTTGCCATTGCACGCGCCCTAGCCAATGATCCTAAAATTCTGATTTCAGACGAGGCCACCTCAGCCCTTGATCCTAAGACGACCAAGCAAATCTTAGCCCTTCTACAAGAACTCAATGAAAAGTTGGGCTTGACCATCGTCCTTATCACCCATGAGATGCAGATTGTTAAGGACATTGCCAACCGAGTGGCGGTCATGCAAAATGGGCGCTTGATTGAAGAAGGCTCTGTCTTGGAAATCTTTTCTCATCCCAAAGAAGAATTGACCAAGGACTTTATCGAGACGGCGACGGGGATTGAGGACGCCATGGGCAAGATTAACCAACAAGCCGTTGTTCAAAATCTAGCCAAGGGAAGTCGTCTTATTCTGCTCAAGTATGCGGGTGCATCAACTGACGAGCCCCTGCTCAATGAGCTCTATAAAAACTACGGTGTCACAGCTAATATTCTCTTTGGGAATATTGAAATTTTGGACCATACCCCAGTAGGTGAGATGATTGTCATCCTATCTGGTGAAGGTGATAATATTGAGGCTGCCTGTCAGGCCATTGAAACTGCGGGTGTCAGTCTTACAATTTTAAAGGAAAGGGAATAGGATGCAGAGCATTTATCATTTTATCGAAGTCTATCTGCCCAATGTCTATAAGATGGGCTGGGATGGTCAAGCTGGCTGGTGGACAGCTATTTATGCCACGCTTTACATGACCTTTTGGTCCTTTGTTATTGGAGGGCTTTTGGGCTTGATTACAGGCTTGTTGCTGGTTCTGACCCAGCCACGTGGAATCTTGGAAAACAAGGTCGTCTTTTGGATTGTGGATAAGATTGCATCCCTTTATCGGGCTATACCTTTTATTATCCTTTTGGCGCTCTTGTCTGGTTTTACACGCTTTATCGTAGGCACCAGCATTGGTCCGACGGCTGCCATTGTCCCTCTGGCTATCTCGGTCTGGCCTTTCTATGCTCGTCAGGTTCAGATCGCCCTATCGGAGCTCGACCGTGGTGTCATTGAAGCAGCCCAGGCATCAGGGGCCACCTTTTGGGACATTGTACAGGTTTACTTTAGGGAAGGCCTACCAGAGCTCATTCGGGTGACGACCATGACCCTGGTTTCGCTGATTGGTTATACGGCTATGGCAGGAGCTATCGGCTCAGGAGGCCTGGGGAATGTTGCCATTTCTTACGGTTACAACCGCTACAACGATGATGTGACCATCGTGGCGACAGTTCTCATCCTGATTTTGGTCTTTGCCGTCCAGTTTATTGGAGATACCCTTACTAAGAAGATTAACCACCGTTAGGTTTAAAAACATAGCAGAGCAGGTCAGAAGACATGTTCTGTTTTTATATTTATGTTGGAAAACCTAGTTTTTCCCTTGTATTGACAGGGCAAATATTTTGGTTTATACTAATTTTTGTTTAAAAATACAAAAAGAAAAGAGATAAGATGAAACGTGCAGTTTGGATTTGGAATCAGACGAGTTTGATTAAACGAATTATTGTTGGAGTATTCCTAGGTGCCATCCTAGGACTAGGTCTACCTAAAGTGACCGTCATTGGGTTACTAGGTAATCTGTTTGTTGGAGGTCTTAAGGCCGTCGCTCCGCTATTGGTCTTTGCCCTGGTAGCTAACGCCTTGTCTCAACATAAGGAGGGGGCTTCGACCAACATGGGGCGCGTAGTGGCACTCTATTTGATAGGGACCTTTGCGGCGGCATTGGTTGCAGTCTTAGTTAATTATGTCTTCCCCTTGACCCTGACCTTGACCGATGTTGCAACGACAGACGTCAGTCCACCGCAGGGGATTTCTGAGGTCTTTCAAGGCTTGCTTCTTAAGTTGGTTGATAATCCAATCAATGCTCTTGCAACCGCAAATTACATCGGTGTGCTCTCTTGGGCTGTAGTCTTTGGCTTGGCTCTGAGAGCTTCTTCAGAAACGACCAAAGATATTCTATCTTCGTTGGCTGATGTCACCTCTGAGGTGGTTAAATGGATTATCAATCTAGCTCCTTTTGGAATCATGGGCTTGGTCTTTACGACCTTGTCAGACAATGGAATCGGAGTTCTTAAAGATTACGGTGTTTTGATTTTGGTTTTGGTAGGGACGATGGCTTTTGTTGCACTGGTGATTAATCCTTTAATTGTGTTTATGATGTTGCGGACCAATCCTTATCCACTGGTTCTTCGCTGTTTGAGGGAGTCTGGTGTGACGGCCTTCTTCACGCGCTCTTCTGCAGCCAATATTCCTGTCAATATGAAACTCTGTGAGGACTTGGGGCTAAATAAAGAGGCTTACTCCGTATCCATCCCACTCGGAGCGACTATTAATATGGCTGGTGCTGCTATTACTATTAATGTTTTGACGCTAGCAGCTGTCAATACTCTAGGAATTGAAGTTGATTTTGCGACGGCGCTTTTACTCAGTGTTGTAGCTGCAATCTCTGCCTGTGGAGCGTCTGGTGTGGCTGGTGGATCACTCTTGTTGATTCCGGTGGCTTGTAGTTTATTTGGGATCTCTAACGATTTGGCCATGCAGGTGGTTGGTGTTGGTTTTATCATCGGTGTTATCCAAGACTCCTGCGAGACAGCCCTCAATTCTTCTACAGATGTGATCTTTACAGCGGTTGCGGAGTGGAGTCAGAAGGCAAAATAATCTTAACTATTAGAAAGGTTGGACATAGGTTCAGCCTCTTTTGTTATAGTTTTTCCTTATAGCTAGTTCTTAATAGTTCATATTTTACAGAGGCTTTCTGGTATGGTAGAATGAAATATACGTTTTTTGTGGTTTTATCCTTCTTGTCTTGCTGTTTTCCATTCGGTTTCATGGCTGAGCAGGAGAGGTGATGACCACAAGTCAGAAAGGAATTTCATGGGAAATCATTTATTAGTCTTGCAGTCGGACTTTGGTCTGGTGGACGGTGCGGTCTCAGCCATGACAGGGGTTGCCTTGCAGGAGGATCCGACACTTGGTGTTCACCAATTGACGCACGACATCACACCTTATAATATTTTTGAAGCTTCTTATCGCCTCTTCCAAACGGTTGAGTATTGGCCAGAGTGGACGACATTCGTCTCTGTTGTCGATCCTGGTGTGGGTTCTAAACGTCGTAGTGTTGTGGCCCTGACTGAGCAAAATCATTATATCGTCACACCGGACAACGGGACCTTGTCTTACCTGAAAAAGCATGTTGGGATTAAGGCCTTACGCGAGATTTCTGAAGTGGCCAACCGTCGTCAGAATACGGAGCATTCTTACACCTTCCACGGACGGGATGTCTATGCTTATACGGGTGCAAAACTGGCTTCTGGCCACATCACCTTTGAAGAAGTCGGACCGGAGCTGGACGTGAATACCATCGTTGAATTGCCAGTGGTTGAAACAGAAGTTTCAGACAACTGCGTTCGCGGTGCAGTGGATATCCTGGATGTTCGCTTTGGATCACTTTGGACCTCTATCACACGTGAGGAGTTCTACACCTTGTCACCTGAGTTTGAGGACCGCTTTGAAGTGACTATCTACAACAATGATATGTTGGTCTACCAAAACCAAGTCACCTATGGTAAGTCCTTTGCGGATGTCCGCATCGGTCAACCTATCCTATATATCAACTCCCTCTACCGCGTCGGTCTGGCCATCAACCAAGGTTCCTTTGCCAAGGCCTATAACGTCGGAGTCGGCTCAAACTGGAAAATTGAAATTAAACCTGTCTAAGCGTAGTGAAATGGAGAAATGGAAATGAAAAATAATTCAACTAAAAATGTTGTTGCGATTGGTATCGGGGCTGCCCTCTTTATCTTGATTGGGATGATCAATATTCCAATCTTTGGAAATACCAGCATTCAGTTGCAATATGCTGTACAGGCCCTGTTCTCAGTGATTTTTGGTCCTGTCGTTGGCTTCTTTATGGGCTTCATCGGTCATGCCCTCAAGGACGCCATCCAATACGGTGGTGTTGCCTGGGCTTGGGTTCTTGCTAGTGGCTTGGTTGGTCTTGGTATCGGTGCCTTCCGTCGTTTTTACGATGCGACTAAGGGCTCGCTTAGTGCTAAGGAACTGGTTTTCTTTAACTTTGTTCAAATTGTGACCCTCTTTGTAGCCCATGGCTTGGTTTGTCCAATGGGAGACCGCATCCAATACGCTCAAGAGTGGTCTTACCTCTTTACTCAAGGGGTCGTTGCTGCGACTTCTAATGCCATTACCATTGGTGTTGCAGGAACAATCTTACTAGTCGTTTATGCACGGACCCGTACACAGTCTGGTTCATTGACCAAAAATTAAGAAGTTGGGGCGGGGCAGTTGCCTAGTCCCTCTCTTGCTTTTAGGAAGAAATAGCGGAGCGATTTTTAGAATTACACTATGACACATCCTATTATTACCTTTAATCATTTCACCTTCAAGTATGAGGTTCAGGCGGAGCCGACCTTGAAGGAGCTTAATTTGACTATTGAGAAGGGCCAAAAGGTCCTTATCGTTGGTCCTTCAGGTTCTGGTAAGTCAACCATCGGTCAGTGTCTCAATGGCATTATTCCCAATATCCATCGCGGAGAGGTCTCTGGTAGCCTGATGATTGATGGTCAGGAGGCTTTTGACCTGTCCATTCACGATAAGTCCCAGCTGGTATCGACGGTGCTCCAAGATCCAGATGGTCAGTTCATAGGCTTGACTGTTGCTGAGGACATTGCCTTTTCCCTGGAAAATGACGGTGAGTCCCTGTCTGAAATGCGGGAGAAGATTAATCTCTGGGCAGACCGGTTGGAACTCTCAGACTTCTTGGACCACCGTCCTCAGGATCTCTCTGGAGGTCAAAAGCAACGAGTTAGTCTGGCTGGTGTCCTGATCAATGAGAGTCCGATTTTACTCTTTGATGAGCCCTTGGCTAACTTGGATCCCAAGTCTGGCCAGGATACGATTGATCTGATTGACCGGATCCATGAGCAGACGGGGGCAACCACTATCATTATCGAGCATCGCTTGGAGGATGTGCTCTACCGTCCTGTAGACAAGATTATTCTGATTAATGACGGGCGGATTCTCTTTGATGGCCATCCAGATGATTTGCTCAAAACAGCCCTTCTAGTTGAAAATGGCATTCGAGAGCCACTCTATGTGACGACCCTCAAGCATCTGGGGCTTGACTTAACTAGCTTAGCTGGCCTGTCCAGTTTAGACAAGCTGGATCTGGGAGACCTTAAGCCTGAACTTGCTCCTGCAGGAGCTTTGCCATTGGCCCAAGAACCTTTGCTAGAAGTGGAAAATCTAACCTTTGCTTACCGGGAAGATGAGCCGATTTTGAAAGGCGTGAGTCTGGAGATTCATGCGGGTGAGCGCTTGGCGATCGTTGGGAAAAATGGGGCTGGTAAGTCAACCTTGGCTAAGGCTCTAACTAAGTTTATCGATGTGGCTGGGCAGTTGCGCTATAAGGGTCAGGATATTGCGAGTGATTCAATTAAAGAGCGGGCTGAGCGGATTGGATTTGTCCTGCAGAATCCTAATCAGATGATTAGCCAAACCATGATTTTTGACGAAGTGGCTCTAGGGTTACGCTTGCGTGGGGTGGCAGAGGATGAGGTAGAAGAGCGCGTGCATGAGGTTCTCAAGACCTGTGGACTCTATGAGTTTCGGACTTGGCCAATTTCAGCCCTGTCCTTCGGTCAGAAGAAACGGGTGACCATCGCTTCAATTTTGGTGCTTAATCCTGAGATTATTATTTTAGATGAGCCGACGGCTGGTCAGGACAAGGACCACTATACGGATATTATGACCTTCCTGGATGATCTTCATAAACAGGGGCATACCATTGTGATGATTACCCATGACATGCAGCTGATGATGGAGTATTCCGACCGCTGTATTGTCGTGGCAGATGGACAGATTTTAGCGGATGCTAGTCCCCTGGAAATCTTTGGTCAGGAGGAACTCTTGGCCCAGGCCAATCTCAAGAAGACTAGTATCTATGATTTGGCGGAGCGGCTGTCACTTGACCCGGTTGCCTTGACTCAGTTTTACATTGCAGCAGAAGGAGGTACCCATGGCTAATCGTCTTATTGGTTATCGTGAAGGAGAAGGTTTTCTCTATCGCCTCTCTGGCGCCAGCAAGTTACTCTTTTTTGTCATCGTTTCTATCGCCTGTATGACGACCTATGACACTCGGCTGATTTTGGCGGTCAGTTTATTCTCGCTGTTCCTATTCAAGCAGGCTAAAATCAGGTGGCGCGACATTTCCTTTGTGATTAAGATTATCATGGTGATTGCCACCTTTAACGTCATCATGGTCTATGTTTTTGCGCCTTATTATGGTGGGAAACTTTATGGTACGGAGACCATTCTGATCAAGGGTTGGGGTTGGTTCTACCTGTCAGCCCAGGAGTTGTTTTACTTGTTAAATCTCCTGCTCAAGTATTTCTGTACTGTTCCCATGGCGATTTTATTTTTGATGACGACCCATCCTAGTCAGTTTGCGGCCAGTCTCAACCAGATTGGCGTACCTTATCGGGTGGCTTACGCGGTCAGCTTGACGCTCCGCTATATTCCCGATATCCAGGAGGAGTTCTTCATGATTCGGACTTCCCAGGAGGCGCGGGGGCTTGAGTTGTCGGAAAAAGCAGGGCTCATGCAGCGGATTAAGGGCAATCTGCAGATTGTTATTCCACTGATATTCTCATCGCTAGAGCGGATTGATACGGTCTCGACTGCCATGGAACTTAGACGCTTTGGCAAGGAGAAAAAAAGGACCTGGTACACCCACCAAGCCTTTACGAATGCGGACTGGTTAACGATCGGTCTGGCAGTCGCTATCTTAGCCGTCAGTCTAGGACTGATTTTCGTCAACCACGGCAGGTTCTATAATCCATGGGCGTGATCAACAAAATCTATGTTTTTAAAAGGCCTGGCTCAAAGTTAGAGTACAGGTCTTTTGTGTTATACTATAAGCAAAGTAAGGGCTTACTAGGTTTATAGGATAGCGTAAAGGAGGCCACAAGAACATGAAAAAGAGCGTCAAAATGTTAGTAGCATTAGTCATTATTGTAGTCGTCGGAATTGGAGGGTTTGCCATGCATCAACATAAGGAAAAGGAAAAAATGATTGCCATCGCCACTAGTGAGGAGGCCAAGAAGGTGTATGAGGATAAATTTCGTAGAGAAGATGCTTTGGCTTTGACTGAAAAGGGAGTTATTCGGAGTTACTGCATAGATGAAAATAGTTTAGAATATAATCCTATGGGAGGATTGATGGTAAGAGTGATCGTCAATCAAGATTCTAAATCTTATATTAACTTTAACCTAATTGATAATGGAGATGACACCTATCATTCTGCTTATTATGTAATATCAGCTAAATTAGATCGCTTGTTGGTGGGAGAGAAATGATTTATGGCTAAAAAATATATTGACGACATCAATCTTCAAATTGCAATGACAGAGTATAATGAAGATATGACGTATGGAGATAGAGTTGATGACCAATATGATAGAACAATTGGAAGGGTAATCCAAGTCTACGACAATGAACGTGGATTCCTTGGTTTTGGTTCAGGCGAGCAGGTTTATGCGGTAGTCGCAAATCCTAATCAAGCCCCCATTGAGGTTACAGAGGTCACCGTCCTCTTTCGAGGCTCAACAGGTCCGGATAAAATCTTGTCACAGCCCCAAGATGTTTGGAACGACTGGGTGGAGAATGAGATTAGAGGAGTAGTATAAAATGTATAAAAATTAAATTTTATATTATACTATAAGAAAGGTAAGGGCTTACTAGGTTTATAGGATAGCGTAAAGGAGGCCGTAAGAACATGAAAAAGAGCGTCAAAATGTTAGTAGCATTAGTTATTATTGTAGTCGTCGGAATTGGAGGATTTGCCATGCATCAACATAAGGAAAAGGAAAAAATGATTGCCATCGCCACTAGTAAGGAAGCCAAGAAAGTGTATGAGGATAAATTTCGTAGAGATGATCCGAAAGCCTTGACAAAAGATGGTATTATCCGCAGTTATAAAGTTGATGAAGACAGTCTAGACTATAATCCCATGGGTGGACTGATGGTTAATGTCATCTTAAATGAAGATGCATCAAGTATTGTTGGTTTCAATCTCATTGATAATGAAGATGGAACATACTTTTCAGCCTATTATACTGAATCTCCAAATTACTACAAACTGTTTCCTGAGGGAGATGAATGATGTCTAAAAAAAATATTAATGATATTGATTTACAAGTTGCTATGACTGAGTACCAACCAGGACTTGATGTAAATATTAAAATTAAAGACCAGTATGACCGTCCTATAGGTACCGTCACCCAAGTCTACGACAATGAACGTGGATTCCTTGGTTTTGGTTCAGGCGAGCAGGTTTATGCGGTAGTCGCAAATCCTAATCAAGCCCCCAGTGAGGTTACAGAGGTCACCGTCCTCTTTCGAGGCTCAACAGGTCCGGATAAAATCTTGTCACAGCCCCAAGATGTTTGGAACGACTGGATGGAGAATGAGATTAGAGGAGTAGTATAAAATGTATAAAAATTAAATTTTATATTATACTATAAGAAAGGTAAGGGCTTACTAGGTTTATAGGATAGCGTAAAGGAGGCCGTAAGAACATGAAAAAGAGCGTCAAAATGTTAGTAGCATTAGTTATTATTATAGTCGTCGGAATTGGAGGGTTTGCCATGCATCAACATAAGGAAAAGGAAAAAATGATTGCCATCGCCACTAGTAAGGAAGCCAAGAAGGTGTATGAGGAGCATTTGAAAAAGCAAGATTCAAATGCATTTAGTGAGACCGGCTTTGTTCAGTCTTATGAGGTGGATCAAAATAGCTTAGAATATAATCCTATGGGAGGATTAATGGTTTCGTTAGTTATAAACAACGATAAGAATATGATTGTTGACTTTAACTTAATTGATAACGGAGATGGAACATATTCTTCAGCATATTATGGGAGCTCTCCAAAATTTTGGAAAACTAGAGATAGTTATAAGCAGGAGTTAGTTGATGAGTGAAAAATATTTAAATGATACCAATCTTCAAATTGCGATGACAGAGTATCAACCCAATATAGGTAAGATTGAAAATTATGAGGTTATTGACCAGTTTGAAAATACTATTGGAGTCGTCACCCAAGTTTACGACAATGAACGTGGGTTCCTTGGTTTTAGTTCAGGCGAGCAGGTTTATGCGGTAGTCGCAAATCCTAATCAAGCCCCCAGTGAGGTTACAGAGGTCACCGTTCTCTTTCGAGGCTCAACAGGTCCGGATAAAATCTTGTCACAGCCCCAAGATGTTTGGAACGACTGGGTGGAGAATGATTTAGTTTTAGGGACTCGAATATTAATGGAAGACCATACCCCTATTAAGTTGAGTGATGATCAGTCCACCATGCAACTTCAAGCTTCTGCGGCTGCCCTTAAGGACATAATGGAAATCTATCCTAATGCCAAGATTAATATTTACGCTCATTCCCTTGGTTCCATGGATGCTCAGTATTCCATGGCAGACCTGTCTGAAGAAGACATTAAACGTATTGCGAGTGCCCATATCTATAACGGCCCCAATATTTATACCCTGTTAACACCGGTACAACAAAACCGAGTTGACAGTATTAAAGGTCGTGTATACAATTATGCGGACCCTAAGGATATGATTAGCATGGTCGGGCGTGATCCTGACAAAGGGAGTATAGGCTCTGTAGGGATGGTTTTTTATGCTGATTCTAAAGATATAGATTTTGTAGACCAGCATATGACCTATGGATATCAATTAGATGGAGATGGCAAGATTAAGTTAGCTAATGATTCTCAAAGTCTGATTTATAATTCGGTCTTATCTGGCGTAGTATCGCTGGAAAGCAAGGGAGCTGCCTATGCTGATGGAGGTTTCACTGCTGCAGAGAAATTTGTACTTGATAGTGAATTAGCAAAGCTTATCGGGAGTTCGTTAGCTAAAACTGCCCAAGAGGGGACAGAAGAAATTAGGACCGATCGAGATACAGCGATTCAAAAAGCGGACGAAATATACCAGACACTCACTGAAGTTCCTTGGGGATTCATTCTTAGTCCAAGCGAGGTGAAGGCGGCCTATGATGCAGGTGGGGTAAATTACCAAACTTTGGTAGGGGCTATGATGGAGACACTAGATCCTAAGGTAGAAAAAGCAGAGAAAATTTCCCAACAGTTCACAGAATTAGAGAAATCTATAAGCTCGGGAATTGAGACAGCTTTGACTAAAGATGCGGAGCTAGCCACCCAGGTTGTCCAATTAACAGCCTCTTAGTGTTTTAGGATAGAGGAGGGCAATCAATGGGAAAGAAGTTCGATGCCGCTCATGAGGCTTTGAAAAAAGCGGAGCGAGAATTAGAAGATTTGGAAGTCCAGCATGTTAAACAAGTTTACCAATTTGAACAACGTTTCATGTTGTTGGAGGATAAGAAGAGGTTTTTGGAAAATCTCATAAGGGAGAAGTCTGACGCGGTGATGGCCCATCTACAACGTTCTATAGCTGATGTGAGTGAGCAGTTGACGGTACATCATCAGATGACATCTCAATTTATGAACGAAACCGAAGACCAATACCGGCATTATAAGCGTCAACTCGATGATGAATTTGAGTATTTTGAAGACAACTATCGTCGGGAACATCAGCGAAAAATTGATAGGGTCACCTTGGCTAAGCGTCAGAGAGATTTAGCTTTTCAAGAGGATATTGATGATAGGAAACGTGACTTATACTAAAGGTAAGTCCTTGGTGAAATGATGAGAGAGTATACAGATGAGTTGGTTTGAAGATTTTAGTAAACATGTGAACCAGTTTATGTCAGATGTTGGGAATGATTTAGTTGACAGCTACGAGACACTTCAGAAAAAGGCTATTCAGTTGGAAAAAACGCTAGAAAAAGCGTATGTCACTTATACTTTAGCACCTGTTAAAATTCGTGAGTGCTATATACTAAGGAAAGACTTCCAAGATAAACTACATAAGACAGCTACTACCACTAAATCAAACCTTTCGGCCATTAACTCACAGATTGGTAGTGAGAGTGATATCATACAGGGGCAATTTTCCAAAAAAATTTCAGGATCTGTGTCGGATTTTATAAAAGGCTATGACGATATTTAGATAAAAGAAAGAACTCAAGCAGAGTATGTGGATTAGAGTAAGCTTTTTATCTTTTTAATGCCCTGTTTTTAATTTGCTCTGAGATTCGATGGAATCACTCTGCTAGTTGAACTCGTAAAGAAAATTAATGTTTAAACGGCTCTTTTTCAACCCACTCCAGAAATTATAGAGCCGTTCAAACAAATATAAGTAACTCAAAAGAGCTGGAAGCTATTTCCAACTCTTTTTTGGTTTTTCATACTCACACAAAATCTCAACAGAAAAGGCAGATTGACGTAGGCATAGCTGAATTTAGGCAGGGAAACCTAACGCCATATAGCTTTGATTTTGGTAGAGTATCAACTCAAATATCCCAGATAGTCGAACTCTTCAAAGGTACGAGAATTGGCGATGGCAAGGACCGTTACACCGGCTTCCAAGGGCTTGTCGACAAGGATGTGGGTATCGACAGGTCCGGTCTTTTCCTTGCGGATGCCGATGAGGTTGAGGTCATATTTTTGGCGGATGTTGAGCTGTTTGACCGTCTTGCCAACCCATTCTTGCGGTAGGGTAAATTCAACCAGGGAGATGTCTCCTTCCAGGTGGAAGATGCTGTCGATGGTCGACCGCATAATCTCAGAAGCAGAAATTTTAGCCGATTGGCGCTCAGGGGAAATAACCACGTTAGCCCCGATGCTATAGAGGACTTCCTCATAGACATCGCTCTTGGCTTTGGCGATAATCTGCTGGACGCCCAGCTTTTTACAATTCATAACCGCCAGCACGGAGGCTTCGAGATTGTTTCCAGTCGCTATTATAACGGTATCACATTGGTCGATGCCACTGTAGCGTAGAAATTCCAGGTCTGTGATGTCACCGATAACGGCTCGGCTAACCAGATCCGCCACGGCTTCGATGTGGCTTTCCTTAAAATCGATGGCGATGACCTCTTGGTCAAACTGGCTGAGCTCCTTGGCCAGGGTTTGGCCGAAGATACCGAGACCGAGGACTCCAATAATTTTTCGTTGCATATATTCTCCTTAAGACTCACTCAAAATCTCAATAGGCAGGGCAGGATGACTTAGGCATCAAAGAGATAGGCAAGGCAACCCGAGGATCTATTGTTTTGATTTTCGAAGAGTATAAAAATAGCAGAGCTAACCTAAAATAAGGTCCGCTTTAGCGTAAGGGATGGATTTCTCAGTGCGCTGACGCAGGCTGAGCAGGACGGTAATGGGACCGACACGGCCGATAAACATGAGGGCCATAACGATAAAGCGTCCAGGTATTGACAGGTGAGGTGTGATGTCCATGGTCACCCCAACAGTTGCCAGGGCTGAGAAAACTTCAAACAAAAGTCCAAAAGGATTGAGGGTTGGCTCAGTTTCTAAGAGCAAGAGATAACCGGTCACTAGGACAGTAAAGAAGAAAATTAGGACAGTCAGGGTCTGCTTAATCAAGCTATCTGAGATGGTCCGGTAGTGGAAGGAAACATGAGAATGCCCCTTGATTTCTGCCCGGAAGAGCAGGAAAATCACAGCCGCTATCGTGACCTTGAGCCCGCCAGCAGTCCCTCCTGGGGAACCTCCGATAGCCATCTGCAGCATGTAGAAAAAGTTGGTACCTTGCTCAGCTGCGGAGTAAGAAATGGTCGCAAAACCAGCTGTCCGCATGGTCACTGTCTGAAAGAAGGAAACCAGAAGTTGGTCGGGCAAAGCGTAGGTCCCAATCGTCTCTGGATTGGTCCGCTCCAGGATCCAGGAGATAAGGGTTCCAAGACTGAGGATGATGGCGTTGGTGTAAAGGACCAGTCGGGTTTGGATGGAAATCTTGTGAAAGGCCTGTTTGAAAGAGAGAGGGCCAGACAAGAATTTCTTGTTCCTCTCACGCAAGTCAAACCAAACCCCGAATCCGAGTCCTCCAGCCAGAATGAGAAAGGCCACGGTCAAGTTAATCAGAGGATTTTTAGCAAAGTCCATCAGACTGTTGCTACCAAGGTTGTCAAAACCTGCATTGCAGAAGGCTGAGATCGCGATAAAGATGCTGTTGAAGATACCGTCTGACCAGCCGTAACGTGGGATGAAATCCAGCATGAGAATCAAGGCACAAATCCCCTCAATCGCAAAGGTCAGCTGGAAGACATGATAGAGGTAGTCTCTTAGTCCCTTATGGGAGTCCTTACTGATGGCAGACTGCAGGGTGGCTTGGTTGGAGAGGGAGAGTTTACGCCTCAAGGTGTAGTAGGACAGGGCAATCAAGCTGACCAAACCCAGCCCTCCGATTTGGATGAGGCAGAGGCAGAGAATCTGTCCCATGCGATTATAGACATCCGCTACCGCAAAGACTGATAGACCTGTCACACAGACCATGGAGACCGTTGTAAAGAGGTGGTCCAGATAAGTTGTGGCCGGTGCATCAGCTACATGAAAGATGGGCAGAGACAGCAGGATAGACCCTGTCGCAATCACTAAGAGAAAGCTGAGTGAAATCCGCTGGGTGATGGAGAGTTTTTGGAATAATTTTGTCATGACCTCTCCTAGAGCGGTTTTTTATTGGGCAGGCCAGCCTTACGCGGATACTTGTTGGGAGTTTCTTTTTTCTTCTCAACGATGGTCAGGTAGCGAGGGTCGCGATTAGGGAGCTGGTAGTCGCGGTTTTCGATGACTTGAGAAAAGAGCAGAGCGAGGGCATTTTTAGCCTCAGTCAACTCATTTTCAGCGGCAGCAGCCTTGAGGGCAATCAATCGTCCTTTGATTTTGAGGAAGGGAATGGTCAACTCAGACAGGACCTGCATGCGGGCAACAGCTCTGGCTGTGACGATGTCAAACTGACCCCTAAAAGTCTTATCCTGACCGAAGTCTTCCGCTCTGCCATGGTAGAAATGAACGCCAGTCAAGCCAAGCTCCTCCGCTAAGAGGTTAAGGAAGTTAATTCGCTTGTTGAGGGAGTCGATGATGGTGACCTCAAGTTGAGGGTAGACAATCTTCATGGGGAGGCTCGGAAACCCAGCACCCGCACCGATATCTAGAAGTTTAAACTCGTTTGGAGTGATATCGCCTTGAAGGATAGGAGCGAGGGAGTCATAAAAGTGCTTGAGGTAGACCTCGTTTTTGTCTGTGATGGCGGTTAAGTTGATTTTTTCATTCCACTCAACCAAGAGTTCAAAATAGCGTTCGAATTGGGCTATCTGTTTGTCGGTGAGAACAATACCCTGGTCAGCCAGGGCCTGATAAAATTTCTGAGGGGTCATAAGGTGCTCTTTCTTGTTTGTAATGGTCCTATTTTACCATAAAACGGTTGGTTTCTGCCAATTAAAGGAAAACGTGCTATAATAAGAGTAATTACACTAGAAAGGCTATGGTATCCATAGTATCAGGTATTGAAAATGGGATGGATTATTGCCCTTATTGTTATCACTCTTGTTGTTGTCTTTGTTATCGCGACTTATAATGGTCTCGTTAAGGCCCGTATGCAGAATCGTGAGGCTTGGAGTCAGATTGATGTTCAGCTCAAACGCCGGAACGACCTCATTCCCAACTTGATTGAAACCGTTAAGGGGTATAGCAAGTACGAAGGTGAGACCTTGGAAAAAATAGCAGAGCTTCGCGCTCAAGTCGCTAAGGCTAGCAGTCCGGCAGAAGCCATGCAGGCCAGTGATGCCTTGACTCAACAGGTGTCACGAATCTTTGCTGTGGCGGAAAACTACCCAGATCTCAAGGCCAATGCAAGCTTTGTTAAACTCCAGGATGAGTTGACCAACACAGAAAACAAGATTTCCTACTCTCGTCAGCTTTATAATTCAACAACTACCAACTACAACACCAAACTAGAAACCTTCCCAAGCAACATTATTGCAGGAGTCTTTGGTTTCAAGGCAACTGAGTTTCTTCAAGTTCCTGAAGAAGAAAAGGCTGTTCCAAAGGTACAATTCTAAGATGACCGTGAGGTGATCCTATGCTTTACCAACAAATTGCAAGCAATAAAAGACGGACGGTACTCTTAATCATTCTCTTTTTCCTACTTTTATCAGCCATCGGCTATGCCCTGGGCTATCTGTTAGCAGGTCAGGGGGACTTTGGAGTAATCATAGCTCTGATTATTGGTGGGATTTATGCGATTATCATGATTTTTCAATCGACTAGCGTTGTCATGTCCATGAACCATGCGCGCGAGGTTACCGAGGCAGAAGAGCCTGAGTTCTACCAGATCGTCGAGGACATGGCCATGGTCGCTCAGGTTCCTATGCCCAAGGTTTATGTCATCGACGATCCTGCCCTTAATGCCTTTGCGACAGGGTCCAGCCCTGATAAGGCAGCAGTTGCTGCGACGACCGGTATTTTACGGGTCATGAACCGTGAAGAGATGGAAGCCGTCATCGGCCATGAAATTAGTCACGTTCGCAACTACGATATTCGGATCTCAACGATTGCAGTGGCCTTGGCTAGTGCCGTCACCCTCCTATCCAGCCTTGGTGGACGCATGATGTGGTACGGCGGTGGGCGTCGTAGGCGCTCGGATGATCGAGACAGCGGTGTGGAAATGCTTATTCTAGTGTTCTCTTTGATTGCGGTGATGTTGGCGCCCTTGGCTGCTAGTCTGGTTCAACTGGCCATCTCTCGTCAGCGAGAGTACCTGGCAGACGCAGGTTCGGTGGAATTAACTCGCAACCCTCAAGGGATGATTAAGGCCCTGCGCAAACTTGAGGGTCAAGGCGCAATGAAGGAACCTGTTGATTCGGCCAGCGCAGCCCTCTACATCAATGAACCCACTAAAACCAAACGTGGTTTCCAAGAACTCTTCTACACCCACCCTAGTATTGCAGACCGTATTGCTAGGTTGGAAAGAATGTAAAACCAAACGATAAAAGCTACTGAATTAAAATAATTCGGTAGTTTTTTTACTTTCTCTCTTTTTTTAAGATAATTTATAGGATATCACGAAAAATCTATGACAATTCTAATCATTAGTGTATAATGGAATTAAAAAGTGAAAATTAGGAGGCGCATCGTGTTTTCAACTGCAGAGATCAAGAAAAAAACAGAAGGAATTGTCTTTGATGAAATTCTTAACGTTAAAGATGAACTTTGTCAGCGTGATTCTGAGATTATCGACATCAAAGATGTCAGGGCATCTGGCAAGGTGACTTATGAACAAGGCTTATATCTGCTCCAGTACAATTTGGCCTACAAGATAACTTTACCGTCATCACGTTCTATGGAGCCAGTTGAATTGGTTTTATCGGATGATATTATGGAACCTTTTATTGAGTCGGAGCATGTTCAGACGAATCAGGAGTTAATAGATACTGACTTGATTCTAGTACTTGAAGGTCAGACTATAAATTTACGCGAGAGTGTTATCGACAATATCCTTCTTAATATTCCTCTACGTGTTTTATCACCCGATGAAGAAGCGGATGATCAATTGCCTAGCGGAAAAGATTGGTCTGTTTTAACGCAAGAACAATACCAAACTCTACAAGAGGAAAAACATAAGGAAACGAACCCTTTTTCAGTTTTGGACGGATTATTTGATAACTAAAATAGTTTCATCCACCAAGAAAAATGAGAAAGAGAAAAATAAAAAATATATTTTATTCAAATAAAATAAGTAAAAAAACCTTGTAGAATAAGGAAAAGATGTTATAATTATAAAGAAACAGGGAAATGGACTTATTCAAAAATTAGAAGAATAGAGGTTTCTCTAATTTTTTTATAATAACAACTATTTTAAAATTGGAATACCAGACAATTCTGGACGAGGAAAAGAAATTAAATGGCTAAACGCATTTTAATTGTTGAGGATGAGAAAAACTTAGCGCGCTTCGTGTCACTGGAACTTCAGCATGAAGGCTATGAAGTTCACGTAGAAAATGATGGAAAGTCTGGCTTGGCTCAGGCGATGGAAAATGACTATGATCTTATTTTGCTAGACTTAATGTTGCCTGAGATGGATGGCTTTGAGGTTACCCGTCGTTTGCAAAATGAAAAAGATACCTACATTATTATGATGACGGCTCGCGATTCTGTTATGGACATTGTTGCAGGATTGGACCGTGGTGCAGATGGTTATATTATTAAGCCATTTGCCATCGAAGAATTGTTGGCGCGTGTACGGGCAGCTTTTAGACGGATAGATAGTGACATTGCTAAAGCGGCCCCAACAAGAAAAACGTCTTACCGAGATCTTTCTCTAGATGTTCAAAATCGAGGTGTTATTCGAGGAGATCAATTTATTCCACTGACCAAGAGAGAATTTGCGCTTCTCCAAGTCCTTATGTCTAACATGAATCAAGTTATGTCTCGCGAAGAACTTCTAAGTAAGGTTTGGAAGTATGTTGAGGATCCTGAAACCAATGTAGTTGATGTATACATTCGATATTTACGTGGAAAAATTGATATTCCTGGAAGGGAAAGCTACATCCAAACGGTTAGAGGTTTGGGTTACGTTATACGTGAGAAATAATGAAAAACGGGAAAATAGGAAGAAAAAATAGGCTTCTTAGCCGCATTATCATGACATCTTCCTTTATCTATCTTGTTATTTTCAGCTTGTTTTTGGTATTTGTCCATAGGGGAACCATGAAGTATTTACTTCTAGGTGAACAAAATCGGATTACTGATAATATCACACTGATTAAAGATAGATTAAGTGAGTCGGATGAGGTTCTCACAGTGGGGAGTATTACGAGTATCCTCTATAAGAATGCGACTACAGATACACTTGTTGATAATAATGGCTCTTATTATATTTTAAGGGCAGAGCGTGATATTACAAATATGCTCTATTCCAATCAAAAACTTTTTGTCTACGATCCAGACGGAGATCTGATTTTCACCTCGTCTGAAGATGCAGATAATCCTAAAATGACTGAACTTAATAAGATTGAGACAGTTCGGACAAAAAGCGATATGGTTTATGTTTTAACAGAAGCGGTTCAAGATAAGTCAGGTCAATTGATTGGGTATGTTCAGGTTTCACACGAGCTTACATATTATGATGAGATGCGTCAGAATCTCTCCTATGTCATTATTGCTATGGGAGTGGTAGCTCTGGTCCTTATTTTACTAATCACCATCTTTACTACACGGGAGTTTTTAAAACCGTTAATCCAATTTCAACAGATTATGGGTGAGATTACCCAAAACCCCAATTCTTTGGACCGTCGAACTAACTTAAAAACAAATGATGAAATCCAAGACTTGTCAGAAATGTTTGATGGGATGTTGGATAGATTAGAAGAGCATAATCAATTGCAGACACGTTTCGTTAGTGATATTAGTCATGAACTGAGAACTCCGGTTGCGGTGATCAAGGGACATTTGGGCCTTTTAAAGCGTTGGGGTAAAGATGACCCTGAGGTGCTTGAGGAATCGCTTGAGGCTTCCTATGAGGAGACTGAACGGATGTCACTGATGATTAACGACATGCTTGACACAATCCGTGTTCAGGGGAATCTTGAAGATCATTTGAGGGACACTGCTTTCCTCCCTGATTCTGTAAGGACAGTTGTTGGGAATTTTAAACTTTTACATCCTACTGCGACAATTAAAACAGTGATTGGTCAAGCTATTCCTATGGCAAAAATTTATAAAAATCATTTCGAGCAGATGCTGACCATCTTACTTGATAATGCCTTGAAATATTCGCCGAATCACCAAGAAATCGAAGTGTCTCTTACAAGGGTAGAGAATCAGATTGAATTGATTGTATCTGATCATGGTGAAGGGATTTCTGAGGACGATTTGAATCATATTTTTGAGCGATTCTATCGCACTGATTTATCTCGTAATCGTACGAGCACCAAATCTGGTTTAGGGATTGGATTGTCCATACTGAAGAAAATTTCAGATGCCTATGCTTGCAGTGTCTCTGTAGCCAGTCAACTTGGTCAGGGGACAACATTCAAGGTGTTGGTTCCAGTTGTAAGTGAAGAAGATTTAGTTTATTAGATGATATAGAGAATCTGGTAGAAAAAGTACCAGATTCTTTTGTTTTTCAAGAAAACTTGTGACAGGTAGCAGTTGGGGAAATCTCTGCTGAATTAGCTCAACTAGAGAGGTTCCTACCTGATTGGCTAGAAGAGGTTTAGCATTTATGAAGGATTGCTAAGTGAGTAGTATTTATTGGGGTTACTAAATTTTAAATTCCTAGAGTGAATTACTGATTTTTATCCCACTCTCTAGTTCTCTGTATTTTGCTTTGCTATGCTTGGAAGCGAGAAAGAGATTCTGAAAACATTTACACTTGGTTGAAGTCGGTTTTTCTTAAGCATTTGTGGTATAATGCATAAGTTAAAATAAAATCACAGACAGATAACAGAGGAAACCATGACGAATTTAAGAAATGATATCCGTAACGTTGCCATTATTGCCCACGTTGACCACGGAAAAACAACCCTTGTAGATGAATTATTGAAGCAATCCCAAACCCTTGATGAACGTGCTGAGTTGGCTGAACGTGCCATGGACTCAAACGACATCGAAAAAGAGCGTGGAATTACTATCCTTGCTAAGAACACAGCTGTTGCCTATAATGATGTTCGCATCAACATCATGGACACACCAGGCCACGCGGACTTTGGTGGAGAAGTTGAGCGTATCATGAAGATGGTTGACGGGGTAGTCCTTGTCGTGGATGCCTATGAAGGAACCATGCCACAGACCCGTTTCGTTTTGAAAAAAGCCCTAGAGCAAAACTTGACACCGATTGTCGTTGTTAACAAGATCGACAAGCCATCTGCTCGCCCTGAAGAAGTTGTGGATGAAGTCCTTGAACTTTTCATTGAACTCGGTGCAGATGATGATCAGCTTGAGTTCCCAGTGGTTTACGCGTCAGCCATTAACGGAACATCTTCATTGTCAGACAATCCAGCTGACCAAGAGAAGACCATGGCGCCAATCTTTGATACGATCATTGAGCATATCCCAGCACCAGTTGACAACTCTGATGAACCCCTTCAGTTCCAAGTATCCCTTCTTGACTACAACGATTTTGTTGGTCGTATCGGGATCGGTCGTATCTTCCGTGGAACTGTAAAAGTTGGTGATCAAGTAACCCTTTCTAAATTGGATGGAACAACTAAAAACTTCCGTGTTACTAAACTCTTTGGTTTCTTCGGACTTGAGCGCCGTGAAATCAAGGAAGCCAAGGCTGGTGACTTGATTGCCGTTTCAGGTATGGAAGACATCTTCGTTGGTGAAACGGTAACGCCTACGACTGCGGTTGAGCCCTTGCCAGTTCTTCGTATCGATGAGCCAACCCTCCAAATGACCTTCCTCGTCAACAACTCTCCGTTTGCAGGTCGTGAAGGGAAGTGGGTAACTTCTCGTAAGATTGAAGAACGTCTCATGGCAGAGCTTCAAACAGACGTTTCGCTCCGCATTGACCCAACGGATTCTCCTGATAAGTGGATCGTGTCAGGACGCGGAGAGCTCCACTTGTCTATCCTTATTGAGACCATGCGTCGTGAAGGATATGAGTTGCAAGTATCACGTCCAGAAGTTATCATCAAGGAAATTGACGGCGTGAAGATGGAGCCATTCGAGCGCGTGCAAATCGACACGCCTGAAGAATACCAAGGTGCGGTTATTCAATCCCTCTCTGAGCGTAAGGGGGAGATGTTGGACATGATTGCAACAGGAAACGGTCAGACGCGTCTGATTTTCCAAGCACCTGCCCGTGGTTTGATTGGATACCCAACTGAATTCCTGTCAATGACTCGTGGTTACGGTATCATGAACCATACCTTTGACCAATACCAACCGGTTATCAATGCAGAAATCGGTGGCCGTCACCGTGGAGCCCTTGTTTCTATCGACCAAGGTAAGGCTACAACCTACTCTATTATGCGTATTGAAGAGCGTGGAACGATTTTCGTTAACCCAGGTACAGAAGTCTATGAAGGGATGATTATCGGGGAAAATGCGCGTGAAAACGACCTCGGTGTCAACATTACGACTGCTAAACAAATGACCAACGTTCGTTCAGCAACCAAGGACCAAACAGCGGTTATCAAAACACCACGTATCCTGACCCTTGAAGAATCTCTTGAATTCCTCAATGACGATGAGTACATGGAAGTAACCCCTGAGTCAATCCGCCTCCGCAAGCAAATCCTCAATAAGGCTGAGCGCGACAAGGCAGCTAAAAAGAAAAAATCTGCCCTTGAAGGCTAAAATATAAGATGAACCAAGTCGATTCTTGAGCGATCAAGATTGGCTTGGTTTTTCTTTATCTCTTATAAAACGACAATATAATAAAAAAAGCGTGTTAACTACTGAAAAACAATTAATAGTTTGATAAAATAGACTTGTAAGCGATTTAATTATAAAGAGAGGGTGATTAATATGAAGAAAACTTTAGTGCTTATTCAAATGATTTGGTTTATTCTATCTCCTATCATCGCGCTTAAACTCGCAACCATGACCAGTGCAGTGGATAATTTATTCGTGGTGATGGTTATTCTCCTGACGGTGTCTCAATGGTTAGCGGTAAACTGTCTTGGAGAGTTAAGATTACTGGAATAAAATTAACACACTTTGGAGGTACATCCTGGAAAAATTTAGAGAATTGTTGAAAAGTAAGAAGTTTTGTGTTGCATTTTTATCTGGGATTACGACAGATTTTACCATTTAAACACTTTTGGTAATGCTCAAATAAAAGTGGTAAGGGGGCTGACTGATGTCAGTCCTTTTATTTGTGTTTCTCTGTTGCCCTTCTCATACCCATCTGTCTGATTTTATGGTAAAATAGGGTACGATATTAGAGAGAATGGATCTGTATATGAAGACGATTGAACAATTTAAAAATAAAAAGGTTTTGGTGCTCGGTTTGGCTCGTTCTGGGGAGTCTGCTGCTCGCTTGCTGGCTAAACTTGGGGCGATTGTAACCGTAAATGATGGTAAACCCTTTGAAGAAAATCCAGCGGCTCAAAAGCTCCTTGAGGACGGGATTAAGGTTATCTGTGGCAGCCATCCCTTGGAACTCTTGGATGAGAATTTTGAGCTCATGGTTAAAAATCCAGGTATCCCTTATAGCAATCCTATGGTTGAACGTGCGATTGAAAAAGGCATCCCTGTATGGACTGAGGTCGAGCTGGCCTATCTGATTTCAGAGGCTCCGATTGTGGCGATTACTGGTTCTAACGGAAAAACGACCACCACGACTATGATTGCAGAAGTCCTCAATGCGGCTGGCCGTAAGGCCCTCTTGTCTGGGAATATTGGATTTCCGGCCTCTGAGGTGGCCCAAACTGCCCAAGCTGAAGATACTCTAGTCATGGAATTGTCCTCCTTCCAGCTCATGGGAGTGGACGCCTTCAAGCCACATATTGCGGTTATTACCAATCTGATGCCGACCCATATCGACTATCATGGTGATTTTGAGGGCTATGTGGCGGCTAAGTGGAATTTACAAAACTACATGACGGCAGATGATTACCTGATTTTGAATGTCAATCAAGATTTGGCAAAAGAATTGGCTCAGAAAACTCAGGCAACAGTTGTTCCGTTCTCCACTGAAGAAGTCGTGGACGGAGCTTATTTGCAGGACGGCCTCCTTTACTTTAAAGGCGAAGCCATCATGGAGGCTGATGAAATCGGAGTGCCTGGTTCTCACAACGTGGAAAATGCCCTGGCGACGATTGCGGTGGCCAAGTTATCTGGCCTGCCAAATGAATCCATTCGTGAGACTTTGTCTAGCTTTGGCGGGGTTAAGCATCGCCTCCAAAAGGTCGGTGACCTTGATGGGGTGACCTTCTACAATGACTCTAAGTCAACCAATATCTTGGCCACCCAAAAGGCCTTGTCAGGTTTCGACAATAGCAAGGTCATCTTGATTGCGGGTGGACTTGATCGCGGAAATGAATTTGATGAATTGGTCCCTGACATTACAGGACTCAAGAAAATGGTCATTTTAGGACAATCTGCAGAGCGGGTCAAACGAGCAGCGGATAAGGCTGGTGTGACCTATGTGGATGCTAAGGATGTGGCAGATGCAACGCGTTTAGCTTTCGAGTTGGCTGAAGCAGGGGATGTGGTTCTTCTGAGTCCAGCTAATGCCAGCTGGGATATGTATGCTAACTTTGAAGTCCGTGGCGACGAATTTATTGCAACCTACGAGAGCCTAAAGGGCTAAGGACTAAAACCACGCAGGGCGTCGTCACGTCCGAAGACCTGTAACAAGTAAAGTAAGAAAGGAAATCTCATACTCATTCAAAATCTCCTTAGACAAGGCAGGTTGACCTAGGCATAAGAGAGTTAGACAAGGAAACCTAAGGACCTATAGTTTTGATTTTGGAAGAGTATCAGGTGGTCGCTGCAGTTGCAAGTCACCTCCTAGGGATCAATTATGGGAAAAAAGAAACGAATGGTATTTACAGGAGGAGGGACGGTTGGTCATGTGACCCTCAACCTTCTTCTAATGCCAAAATTTATTGAGGATGGCTGGGAGGTCCACTATATCGGTGACCGTCACGGTGTCGAATACCAGCAAATCATCAAGTCTGGGCTTGATGTCACCTTTCACGGGATTGCGACAGGGAAACTTCGTCGCTATTTCTCCTGGCAAAATATGCTGGACGTTTTTAAGGTAGCCTGGGGAGTCCTACAGTCCTTGTTTATCATGCTCCGCCTCCGACCTAAAGCTCTCTTCTCTAAGGGAGGCTTTGTATCTGTGCCACCTGTCATTGCGGGGCGCTTGACGGGAGTACCCGTCTATATTCATGAGTCCGACCTCTCTATGGGTTTGGCTAACAAGATTGCCTATCGTTTTGCGACCACTATGTACACGACCTTTGAGCAGGCTCACGGACTCACCAAAGCCAAGCATGTTGGTGCGGTGACCAAAGTTGGGAGTTCTCAAACTTATGATGAAGCAGAATTGGCGACCATTAAGGCTCAATTTGATGAGCAACTGCCAACCCTGCTCTTTATCGGTGGGTCAGCTGGGGCCAAGGTCTTTAATGACTTTATCACAGCCAATCCGGACTTGACGGACAGCTACAACCTCATCAACATCTCTGGAGATGCTAGCTTAAACACGCTGACACGCCACCTTTACCGTGTGGACTATGTGACCGGTCTTTACCAGCCCCTGATGGACTTGGCTGATGTGGTCATCACCCGCGGAGGTTCCAATACTATTTTTGAATTGTTGGCCATGGCAAAGCCCCATATCATTGTTCCCCTGGGGAAGGCAGCCAGTCGCGGTGACCAGCTGGAGAATGCGGCTTATTTTGAGAAAAAAGGCTACGCCAAACAAATCTCCGAGGAGAACTTAACCGCTCCGCTATTGCACCAAGAGGTCCAAGACCTCCTTACCCACAAAGAAACCTATATCACGACCATGTCTGCGAGTCAGGAAATTCAGACGCCTGAGGCTTTTTACGCCCTTTTGAACCAGGACATGGCCCAGTAAAAAGGAAAAGACATGCCTAAAAAAACAGACCAACCGCAGGAAACCAAACCGGAACTAACGGAATGGCAGAAGCGCAACCTTGAGTTTTTGCAGAAAAAGCAAGAGCGTGAGGAAGAAAAAAAACGCCTCGAAGAGGCAGAGAGAAAGCAAGCCCAGCTCCAAGCAGTCGCAGACCTAGAGACTGATCGTGAAGAAGGAACTTTTAAGGAGGAACCCAAAGATTCTGAACTCTCTGGTAAAGCTGAGGAGAAAAAAACGAAAAAATCCTGGCTCTCTCGTTGGCGAGCTACATCCAAAAAGGTAAATTTGACTTCTGTAAAATCACGAAAGGATTTTTTAAGGGGATTTGGTGTTGGCTTGCTCCTGTTAGCTTCGATTCTGACATTACTTTTGTCTATTTTCATGATTTCTCCTTACAGTACGACTAAGGTTGTCGCTGTCTCTGGAGAAAGTCAGGCAAAGGCTGCAGATATCAAGTCCTCTGCACGTATTTCAGATACTTCATATATTACAGATCTTATTTTTAATCCGATCCAGCATGAAAAAGCTGTTGTTGATGGTAATGTGTGGGTTAAATCTGCTAAGATTAGCTATAGTTTTCCAAATAAATTCATAATCAAGGTAACGGAGCATAACATTGTTGCCTATGCGGATACAGATGGTGCCTATACTCCCATTTTGGAAGATGGAAGTTTAGTGACGGGAACGAAGGTTGATAGCCTTCCTGATGGAGCTCTGGTCATCAATCTTACAGATGAAAAATATCTGAAGACTTTTCTCACAAAAATGACTAAGTTAGAATTGAGTCTAATCTCTGAGATCCAGACAATTGATTTAGCCAATTCAAAATCAACAACTGATTTACTCCTTGTGACAATGAAAGATGGGAATACAGTTCGAGTACCCTTGTCAGAATTAGATAAAAAATTACCCTACTACAATAAGATTTCTAAGAATTTGGTGGCACCTTCGATTGTTGATATGGAAGTTGGCATCTATACGACAAATGCAGCTATTGAAGAAGCTTTGGCGGCAAGTAAATCTAAAAAAACAGAAGACGAAGCTAGCGATACAACTTCCTCTGATGCTGAAACGTCCGTAGAGGAATCCGAAAGTGATGCGGATGCTTCCAGTGGCGTTGAGGAAGTAGAAAATACGGATACAACCGTCTTGGATGATTCGGTAAGTTCTGAAGAATAGTTTTTGGGGATCAAATAAGTATGTTGCAAGTGTGAGAGTTATTACAACAGTAGAAATTCTAAGATAAATAAACGATCTTTAGTTGTACGTAGCTTTCTTACCTTAGGGCGATTACAAAAAGCATAGCCAATTCCTGTTAATCACAGGTACTAGGCTATGCTTTTTAAATACTTTTTCCGGGCAGGAGGGTAATGGGCAATTTGTAGATGCCAGGCGGAACCTCTTGGCCGTTGATTTTTTTGAGGAGGAGTTCGACAGTCAGCTTGGCGATGTCACGTAAGGGTTGCTTAATGGTTGCTAACTGGGGAACATAATTTTCGATAAAGTTAGTGCCGTCATAGCCGATAACTTTGAGGTCTTGTGGAATAGTAAGGCCTTTAGTTTGAGCGATTTTCATGACCAACATGGCGGTCAAATCATCAGAGGCAAAGAGGGCATCAGGTTGTACTTCATCCAAGAGCTTGGTAATCTCCATCTCCTTACGAATAGCGGAAAAGTCACTAGAGAGATGAAAGACTGGAGCATCAGGAAAGACGGATGAAAAACCTAACTGACGATTTGAAGTCGGTGAGGAGGAATCGTCATTCCCAGAAATCATAATCGGTTTTTGACAGCCAGTTTGTTTAAGGGTCTGGGCAGCTAAAACCCCTCCAGCAAAGTTGTCTGAAGCGACGACGCTGATATCAGGAGCTAGATTACGGTCGAAGGAAATAATCGGGGCTCCGACGCGATTATAGTCAGAAATCCCTAAGTTATGACTGCCTGAGATAATGCCGTCAACCTGGTTGGCTGTCAGCATTTCCAGGTATTCCCGTTCCTTGGCAGAATCCTGTTGGCTATTACAGATAATCGTTTTATAGCCCTGGTTGAAGAGTTCCTGTTCCAGATACTCAATCAACTCAGCGTAGAAGATATGGCTAATATTAGGGAAAATGAGGCCAATCAGCTGGGGGGACTTGCCCTGGAGGCCACGAGCTAGGGTGTTGGGTTTGTAACCCAGTTCCTGCATGGCATCCTTAACTTTTTTGATGGTTTTCTCAGAGAGGTAGCCTTTTTTGTTGATGACACGGGAGACGGTCGTTGGACTGACACCGGCTAACTCAGCAACGTCTGTTAATTTAGTAACCATTAGTTTTTCAATTCAAAGTAATGCCCAGTGATGAGGCCTTCTTTAACCAGGATACCGCTTTGGTCGGCATCTGGGAAGACACGACTGGTGAAGACTTTTTCTCCTTGATTGATGAAGATTTCAACGATGGAATTGTCGACAAAGATACGGGCGTCCACGGAGCCAGGAGCAACCGTACAGGTTCGGCTTGTTCCAAACTCTGTCGCATACTGTTCGCCAGCCTGTGAACGATCCAAGGTAATGTGACCTGTTTGGGTATTGACTGTAAGACTTAAACCTTGTCCGTTATGACCAGCGTAGAGAACCAAGGTTGAGGTCATATCAGCTGCAAAAGTGACATTGAGCTCGTAGCAGTTTAAGGTCGTTCCTTTATTTTCAAAGGGTTCATCAGACTGTCTTAGGTCAGCCATGGCTGAAACTGGCCACTGGTAGAGCTTGCCGTCCTTGATGGACAATTCTTTGACCAGACTCATTGCGCCTTGGTAATCGTAGCGATCGGTTGGGTAGTCCACGTCAGGCAGACCAATCCAGCTGACGATGAGGGCGCGTCCATCAGGAGTGTTGAAACCTTGGGTTGCGTAGGCCTCAAAACCGTAGTCTAGGTTTTGGATGGCAGAGGCATCAACTAAGCTTGCTGTTTCAGGGGCAAAGCGCTCTGCTATTTTATAAGTATTTGGATAGATATTGTCGTAGGCGAGTTCGGCCTTGTCCAGCCCTTGGGGACTGTAAAGGAGAACGGGTTTACCGTCGACAAAGACCAGGTTAGGGCACTCGATCATGTACTCGCTACCAGTGCCACCAAAGTCAAGGTTGCCAAGTTCTGCCCATGAGGTCACTTCGCGGTTAGTAGCCTTGTAGAGCTTGATGAAGCCGGATTTATCATGGTTTTGAGCACCGACGATGGCATAAAAATCATTATTGTACTCAAAAATTTGAGGGTCACGGAAGTGCTCCGTCGCATCTGTTGCCGGCGCGATGAGGACATCCTTCATCTTTTCAATCTTGCCATCCTTGTCCATCCAGGCTCCGATTTGCAAAGGTGTACGGACCCAATTTTCATCGCGGACATTGCCGGTGTAGAAGAGGAAGAGCTTGTCATCTACCTCGTAGGCTGAGCCAGAGTAGGCCCCGTGACTGTCATGCGGATGGTCTGGCAGGAGTTTAACCCCTGTTTCTGTAAAGTGGACTAGGTCAGTAGATGTAGTGTGGACCCATTGCTTGAGACCGTGGGCTGCTCCGAAAGGCCAGTTCTGATAGAAAAGATGGTACTTGCCATCGAAATAAGAGAAACCGTTAGGATCGTTAAGCAGGCCAGTGCGGGGCTCGATGTGGTAGCTAGCCTTCCAAGGAGACTTGGCCATGTTTTCTTCGATAGCTTGCTTTTCTTGGTCTGTCCAATCGGCGTAGGCCCGGTAGCGGACTTCTGTAGGTAAATTCATAGGGATGTTATTGAGGAGCTCTGCTATGGAAGCAAAAAGACCCCTCATCCTTTCTTTATGTCAAATATGTCACTTATCATATTAAACGTTTTCATACGAAAAATCAACGATTTCACGTTAAAAAATAAAAAAACTGCAAAACGCTTGACATATTTTTGAAAAATAGATAAAATAGATAGCGTAATGAAAGTGAAACGCTTTCAAGCAAAAAAGAAATTTAAAAGGAGAGTTTTTGCAAATGACTAACACAGAAATTGCAAAAAAAGTCATCGACGCCCTCGGTGGACGTGAAAACGTTCGTAGCGTAGCCCACTGTGCGACTCGCTTGCGTGTCATGGTTAAAGATGAAGCGAAAATCGATAAGAATACTATCGAGAACCTCGAGAAAGTCCAAGGTGCTTTCTTTAACTCAGGTCAATACCAAATCATCTTTGGTACTGGTACTGTTAATAAGATGTACGACGAAGTTGTCGCTCTTGGCTTGCCAACATCTTCTAAGGATGAAATGAAAGCTGAAGCTGCACAACAAGGGAACTGGTTCCAACGTGCTATCCGTACTTTCGGTGACGTTTTCGTTCCAATCATTCCAGTTATCGTAGCGACTGGTCTTTTCATGGGTCTTCGTGGTTTGCTCGGTGCTCTTGGTTACACCTTGCCAGATGACTTGAACACTTACTCAGGTATCTTGACAGATACAGCCTTCATCATCTTGCCAGGTCTTGTGGTTTGGTCAACTTTCCGTGTATTCGGTGGTAACCCAGCCGTAGGTATCGTTCTTGGTATGATGTTGGTATCTGGTTCATTGCCAAACGCTTGGGCTGTTGCTTCAGGTGGTGATGTTACTGCACAAACATTCTTCGGTTTCATTCCAGTCGTTGGTTTGCAAGGTTCTGTTTTGCCAGCCTTTGTAATCGGTCTTCTTGGTGCTAAGTTTGAAAAAGCTGTGCGCAAGGTTGTTCCTGATGTTCTTGACCTCTTGGTAACACCATTTGTAACCCTTTTGGTCATGTCAATACTTGGACTCTTCGTGATTGGTCCAGTCTTCCACGTGGTTGAAAACTACATCTTGGCTGGTACAAAAGCGATTCTTGCCTTGCCATTTGGTCTTGCTGGTCTTATCATCGGTGGTGTTCACCAACTTATCGTGGTTTCAGGGGTTCACCATATCTTCAACTTGCTTGAAATCCAACTCTTGGCTAGCGATAAAGCTAACCCATTCAACGCCATCATCACTGCAGCTATGACTGCTCAAGGTGCTGCAACTGTAGCCGTTGGTGTGAAAACTAAAGATGCCAAATTGAAAGCTCTTGCTTTCCCAGCTGCCCTTTCTGCCTTCCTCGGTATTACTGAGCCTGCAATCTTCGGGGTTAACTTGCGTTTCCGTAAGCCATTCTTCCTCTCACTTGCTGCTGGTGCTGTAGGTGGAGCTCTTGCTTCAATCCTTGGTCTTGCTGCAACTGGTTCAGGTATTACAATCATTCCTGGTACTATGCTTTACCTTAACGGTCAATTGCCACAATACCTCCTCATGGTAGCTGTGTCATTCGCCCTCGGTTTTGCTTTGACTTACTTCTTCGGTTACGAAGATGAAACAAAAGCTGAAGCTGCTGAAACAAGCCATTTGGTTTCTGAAGCAACTGAAGGCACTGTTAAAACTCAACCTGCAGTTTCTGCAGCACCAGCTACGCCTGCTTCTAAAGAAGAAACAATCGTTTCTCCACTTGCAGGTACTGCAGTAGCCCTTACTTCTGTCTCAGATCCAGTTTTTGCTTCTGAAGCTATGGGTAAAGGGATTGCGATTAAACCAACTGAAAACACTGTTTACGCTCCAGCTGACGGTGTCGTTACGATCGCCTTTGAAACTGGCCATGCATACGGTATCAAGACTGATGCAGGTGCTGAAATCCTCATCCACATCGGTATTGACACTGTGTCAATGGACGGTAATGGTTTTGACCAAAAAGTTAAGGCTGACCAACGTGTGAAAGCTGGCGATGTTCTTGGAACATTTGATGCTGCGAAAATTGCAGCTGCTGGTCTCGATGACACAACTATGGTTATCGTTACCAACACAGCAGACTACGCTGAAGTAACACCAGTTGCTGAAGGTGCTGTTGCAGTCGGTGCGAACTTGATTAATGTGAAATAATCTATTTTGTGAAGGGGAAGGTAACTTCCTCTTTTCTCTACGCCAATAGCAGAGCTAGTAAAAATCATGATTTTAAAGAGTTTGGCTTTTCAGAAATCAGCTTTTCTGCTAGAATTGATAGAGGATTAGCTGAAGAGTAAGGATGAAAATCAATCATTCTTATCATAGATACTTTGGTGCTCTCTCAGCCAACATTTTATAGGAAATTTGAGGATTTTAAGATGTCAAAACTTTATGGAAGCCTAGAAGCTGGCGGGACTAAATTTATCTGTGCGGTCGGGAATGAAAATTTTGAAGTGGTAGAACGTGTGCAATTTCCAACGACGACACCTGATGAAACCATTGCTCAAACGGTTGCTTTCTTTGCTAAATTTGAAAACTTAGCTGCTATTGCGGTGGGTTCTTTCGGTCCTATCGATATTGATCCGCATTCCGAGACCTATGGTTATGTAACGACTACTCCAAAACCTTACTGGTCTAATGCAGATTTGATTGGTCCTATGGAACAAGCGCTGAATGTACCGATCTACTTCACAACAGACGTAAACTCTTCTGCCTATGGTGAAGCCATTGCCCGTCCTGGTATCGAAGATGTGGTTTACTACACGATCGGAACAGGTATCGGAGCGGGTGCCTACCTCAATGGTGAATTTATCGGGTCTATTGGACATACGGAAATGGGGCATACCTATGTAGCGAAACATCCTGGCGATGCAGACTTCGATGGCGTTTGTCCTTTCCACAAGGGTTGCTTAGAAGGTCTCGCTGCGGGTCCATCCCTGGAAGCTCGTACAGGCATTCGTGGGGAAAACATTGGCTTTGATTCTGATGTTTGGGACAAGCAAGCCTACTATATCGCCCAGGCTGCCATCCAAGCCACTATGATGTTCCGTCCAGAAGTCATCGTCTTTGGTGGTGGGGTTATGGCTCAGGACCACATGCTCAAGCGGGTGCGTGACTACTTTACAGACTTGCTCAATGGCTATCTGCCTGTGCCAGACGTCGAGGACTACATCGTCACTCCTGCGGTAGCTGGCAATGGCTCAGCGACGCTTGGAAACTTTGCCCTGGCTAAAAAATTAGTTCGCTAATCAAACATGAAAAGACTCCTGTCCAAATTCAGACAGGAGTCTTTGTCTATTCATACTCTTTCAAAATCAAAACCAGATGTTCGTAGGTTTCAATACTGAACTCTCTTTGTCAGCATCGATCTGCTTCGTCTCATTAGATTTTGAGTGAGTCTCAAATGAGCCTTTGCGGGCTTGAACTCAAAGGAGATTAAGCATGTTTGGCCAGCCATTCAGTAGCTAAGTAGGCAAAGCTTGCGACTCCAATCGGCATCATGTCTTCTCCAAAGACGACCTTAGGATGGTGGACAGGGTGGAGGTCGTTGGCGGTTGGGTCATAAGGATTACAGAGGTTGAAGAAGAAGGCTGGAACCTGGTTGGCGTAGTAGGCGAAGTCTTCGGAGGCCAACTGTGGTGAGAAGGGGAGGATAGGCAGGTTCTCTGGCAGTTTATCCTTGAGGATGTCGACAGCTTTAGTCGTTAAATCTTCATTATTGTGCAGGACCGGGCAGTCCGCAATAAATTCGAACTCTGCCTGTCCACGATAGGTTTCAACGATAGAACTTGCCAGTTGAGGTAAGCGGTCACGTAGGTAGGCTCTGCTATTTTCCGAAAGAGTCCGAGCTGTGCCTTCAAGGACGACCTCGTCTGGGATAATGTTCATGGCGCCCAACCCCTCAAAGCGTCCAATAGTAACGGCGGCATTTTGGTCTAAGCCGAGCTCACGGGCTGGGATGGCAGTGAGACCGTTAACGACCTGGGAACCGATGTAAACAGGGTCGATACCCAAATGGGGCATGGCTCCGTGCGTACCGCTTCCCTTAATTCGGATGCGGAAGTTGAGGGCTGAAGACATGGCAGGTCCAGGGCGATAAATGATTCCTTGGAGAGGGGCATTGGGAGCAACGTGCAGACCAAAGGCAGCATCAACCTTAGGATTCTCTAAGATACCTGCTTCCAACATGGCCTTGCCCCCAATGAGAAGTTCTTCAGCGGGCTGAAAGATGAATTTAACGTAGCCTTGCAGTTGGTCTTCGTTGGCTTTCAGGAGCTTGGCGACAGCCAGCAAGATGCTGGTGTGCATGTCATGGCCACAGGTGTGGCTATAATCATTTGTGGAGCTAAATTCGAGGCCTGATTGTTCGACAATGGGCAGGGCGTCCATGTCTGCACGCAACAGTACAGTTTTGCCGCCTGGTTTACCGATGAGGGCAGTAATGCCGTGGTCACCGATGTCGTGTGGCTCAAGTCCATATTCGGTTAACTTGTCTTTGACGAAGGCAACCGTCTTTGGTAAGTCAAATCCCAACTCAGGATTGCGGTGCAAGTGGCGTCGGTTGGCTACCATCTCATTGTATAATGCTCGCGCGTCTTCTAAATAGGTCATGGTTTTCCTCCTTAGTAAGCTGGATTTTTTCCTTAAAAAGATGAAACTTTTTATCGGACTAGTTTACAACGTTTAATCATAATTACTTGTAAGATTAGTATAGCATAGTTTTCTAAAGAACAATCTGATTACAGAGGCACTACCTCATGATTAAATGTTTAACCCAGATTTTTACTATGGACGAGGTAGAAAAAACGGTGCTTTCTTTTCTAGGGAGTGTCTTTTAATTCCTAATTGATTGGGTTTGCCTTCAGTTGATGGTTTAAAAGGGGCGCTAAGTGCTTGGGTATTAGGGTTATGGTTTTTTCAAAAAAATACAATGTTTTAGGGATAAGTGTGGGTAAAAAATAATTAGAGGATTACTATTTTAGTTTGCCCCTCAAAAAAATGAACATTTCTTGTTCCTTGTTTTCAAGCGATCAGATCGTCAGGCCAAACGCATGAAACAGCTATTTCCGAACTATGGTACAGTTTGAAGTAGGCAATTTCAACGGTTTTCCTATAGAGAAATTAGAAAATATAAAAGAATTATTGTGAAATTCCTGAACGCTGGCTAAATTTCAAGTCTAAGTTAGGCATTTAGTAAAAATTGTCTAGGAGATAAATAGTTCAAACATTTCTTTGGATAGTTGTTAATCCAATTTTCGATGAAGGGGACCATTCTTATAGTCGTTTTCTTTGTGCCTTTTGGCAACCATCGTCTAATGAGTCTGTTATGGTTCTCGTTGGTTCCTCTTTCCCAAGAGGCGTAAGGGTGGGCATAATAGATGCACTCAGGATCAAAGACATCTGCCAAGCGACTAAATTCTGTCCCGTTATCCGCTGTGATTGAGTTGATGTGATAGTTTTGAAGAATCCCTTTCAAAGCTTGATTGACTGAGGTCGCTGATTTGTCAGGAATGAGACGAATGATTTGAAAGCGACTCTTCCTGTCTGTCAGAGTCAATAAGCACTCGTTTTTAGCTCGCGTCTGAATAACGGTATCAATTTCATAATCGCCTATATTTTTACGGTTATTGATACTCTCTGGTCGCTCGTCAATGGATTTTCCAGCAGGCTTAAAGTTTGGACTAGCTTGCTTTTTCTCTGCTTTGCTTTTGCGTGGATAAAGCATCTCAGATGGTGCAATCCCCAAATGTCCGTGGTGAATCCAGTAGTAGATGGTG
>NZ_JBHRZV010000049.1:66503-95609 GCF_042649745.1 Streptococcus caprae
GCGATGACTGATTCCTTCAGATTTCCATCGTTCAATCAAACGACGTTCTGTTAGTGTTAAATGTTTGCCTTTTGTAGTATAATGGTTTTGCATCTCAGAGTTCCTTTTAATGTGTTTGTGGTGAACTACATTATATCTCTCTGGGATGTTTTTTCATACTCTCAACTGGCTAACTTCATTTTAGAACTTTCAATTCCTAAACGCTGAAATACAGAAAGCTTTATTTTCTTGCTAAAATTCTTTCATGAGTTTGACGTGTCAGACCGTTTTCAGTTCTTGAAACGAAGATTAAATTGTGATAAAATAAACTGATTGTACTATCGAAAGGATTTATGATGGCAAATTTGTTACGTAGCATTATCGAAAACGATAAGGGCGAGTTGAGAAAGTTAGAAAAAATTGCAGATAAGGTTGAGTCTTATGCGGATGCTATGGCGGCCTTAACAGATGAAGAGTTACAGGCAAAAACTCCGGAGTTAAAACGTCGTTACCAAAATGGAGAAAGTCTGGATGCCTTGTTACCTGAAGCTTTTGCGGTTGTCCGTGAAGGTTCTAAACGTGTTTTGGGTCTTTATCCTTACCGTGTCCAAATTATGGGGGGAGCAGTTCTTCATAATGGTGATGTTCCTGAAATGCGGACCGGTGAAGGGAAAACCTTGACTGCGACCATGCCAGTTTACCTCAACGCCTTGGCTGGCGAAGGGGTTCACGTTGTTACCGTCAACGAATATTTGGCAACCCGTGATGCGACTGAGATGGGTGAACTCTATTCTTGGCTCGGTCTTTCTGTCGGCATTAACTTGGCGGCTAAGTCACCTGCGGAAAAGCGTGAGGCCTATCAGTCTGATATTACCTATACAACCAATGCGGAGGTCGGATTTGACTACCTTCGTGATAATATGGTTGTTCGCCAAGAAGCCATGGTTCAGCGCCCGCTCAACTTTGCCTTGGTCGATGAGGTTGACTCCGTTCTTATCGATGAGGCTCGTACGCCTTTGATTATTTCTGGGGCTCAAAGTTCAGAAACAAGCAAACTTTATGATTTGGCTGACCACTATGTCAAGTCACTAACGGAGGATGACTACGTCATTGATGTTCCATCTAAAACTATTGGTTTGACGGACTCAGGGATTGACAAGGCTGAGGACTTCTTCAAATTGGAGAACCTCTACAATGTGGAAAACGTTGCCTTGACTCACTTTATTGATAATGCCCTTCGTGCCAATTATATCATGACTTTGGACATTGACTATGTGGTGACTGATAAGCAAGAGATTCTTATCGTTGACCAATTCACTGGTCGGACCATGGAAGGACGTCGTTTCTCAGATGGACTTCACCAAGCAATCGAAGCCAAAGAAAATGTTCCAATCCAGGATGAAACTAAGACTAGCGCGACCATTACCTACCAAAACTTCTTCCGGATGTATAAGAAATTGGCAGGTATGACGGGTACGGCTAAGACTGAGGAAGAGGAATTCCGCGAAGTTTATAACATGCGCATTATTCCAATTCCAACAAACCGTCCGATTGCTCGTATCGACCACTCAGACCTTCTCTATCCAACTATGAAGTCTAAGTTCCGTGCGGTTATTCAAGATGTTAAGAGTCGCTATCAAAAAGGACAACCTGTCTTGGTCGGTACAGTGGCAGTTGAAACCTCTGACTTGATTTCTAAAATGTTGGTTGAAGCTGGGGTTCCTCACGAGGTTCTCAATGCTAAAAACCACGCAAAAGAAGCTCAAATCATCATGAATGCGGGCCAACGTGGTGCAGTAACGATTGCAACCAACATGGCTGGGCGTGGTACCGATATCAAGTTGGGTGAAGGTGTTCGTGAACTCGGAGGACTTTGTGTCATCGGTACGGAACGCCATGAGAGCCGTCGTATTGATAATCAGCTCCGCGGTCGTTCAGGACGTCAAGGAGATCCAGGAGAATCTCAATTCTACTTATCCTTTGAAGATGACCTCATGCGCCGTTTTGGTTCAGATCGTATCAAGGCGGTCTTTGAAAAGATGAAGTTGGATGAAGATGAAACAGTCATCGAGTCTCGTATGCTGACTAACCAAGTCGAAGGCGCTCAAAAACGTGTCGAAGGGAACAACTACGATACCCGTAAGCAAGTCCTCCAATACGATGACGTAATGCGTGAACAACGTGAGATTGTCTATCGTGATCGTTATGATGTGATTACAGCAGATCGAGACCTCGGTCCAGAAATCAAGGGAATGATTAAACGCACAATCGACCGTGCGGTTGACCAGCATAGTCGTCTGGATCGTAAAGAAGCCTTGGAAAGTATCGTGACCTTTGCTCATACGACGCTCTTGCCAGAAGATGCTATTAGTCTTTCTGATATTGAAGGTAAGAAATTCCCGGCAATCAAAGATTATCTCTATGAGCGTGCCTTAGAAGTATACGATGCACAGATTGCTAAGCTTCCAAATGAAGAAGCGGTAACAGAATTCCAGAAGGTTCTGATTTTGATGGTTGTCGATAATAAATGGACAGACCATATTGATGCTTTGGATCAATTACGCTCATCTGTTGGACTGCGTGGCTATGCACAAAATAACCCAATTGTTGAATACCAATCTGAAGGTTTCCAAATGTTCCAAGATATGATTGGTTCCATTGAGTATGATGTGACGCGCACCATGATGAAGGCTCAAATTCACGAGCAAGAACGTCAACATGCACCGGAAGAAGCTCATACAACAGCAGCTGCTAACATTGCTGCTAAACCAGTTGGTGCAGTTCAAGAAGAAGAAAAAACAGTCGTCCACCAAGAACGTAATGAACTATGTGCTTGTAGATCAGGTAAAAAATACAAGAACTGCCACGGTCGGCCAACAGTATAGTAAAAAATAGAAGAAGAGGGAAAGATGACATTTAAAGCAACCAGCGAACCCATCAATGTAGAAGAAGTCAAAACACTAGCCCAGTTAACGGGAGAAGCTTTGGCCAAAAAAGAAAATCGCGACCATGAGTTAGAAGCGATTATAAAAGGTGAGGATGATCGTCTGCTTTTGGTCATTGGACCTTGTTCGTCTGATAATGAAGAGGCTGTTCTTGAGTATGCCCGTCGTTTGGCCAAGCTTCAAGAAGAAGTCAAGGATCGTGTCTTTATGGTGATGCGGGTCTATACGGCTAAGCCTCGAACTAACGGCGATGGTTATAAGGGGATGATGCACCAACCAGATACGGATGCAGCACCGAGCTTGATTAATGGGATTCGTGCGGTTCGTAACCTCCACTATCGTGTGATTACAGAGACTGGTTTGACGACTGCTGATGAAATGCTCTATCCAGAGAACTTGGCCCTCGTTGATGATCTTGTATCCTATATCGCTATTGGGGCGCGTTCTGTTGAAAACCAACAGCACCGCTTTGTAGCATCAGGTATTGATGTGCCAACAGGTATGAAAAATCCGACCTCTGGTAACCTTAATATCATGTTCAATGGTATTTATGCAGCTCAGAACAAGCAATCCTTCCTCTTCAACAGTGAAGAAGTTGAGACATCAGGCAATCCTCTTGCCCATGCTATCTTGCGAGGAGCGGTCAATGAATATGGTAAAAACATCCCAAACTATTACTATGATAATGTTTTGGAAACGATTGACCTATATGAAAAAATGGGCTTGGTTAATCCGTTTATTATGATTGATACCAATCACGACAATTCAGGTAAAAACCACTTGGAGCAAATTCGTATTGTTCGTCAGACTTTGATTAACCGTGATTGGAACGAAAAAATCAATCGCTATGTTCGCGGTTTCATGATTGAGTCGTACCTAGAAGATGGTCGCCAAAATGAACCAGAAGTCTTTGGTCAATCGATTACAGACCCTTGTCTAGGATGGGATAATACGGAAGCCTTGGTGCGTGAAATCTACGAAACCTTAGGTAACTAAGAATAGTAAGAACAAAGAAAGAGGTTGGGACCAGGTCGCTAACCTCTTCACTTTATCCTCTAAGGAATTAAGAAGAAGGTATCATATGGGAATTCATCAAAAATCAGCAACCATAGATGTTGCTCAAGTTAAACAATTGTCCAAATTAGAAGGTGACTTTTTAGCCAAAAAAGAAGAGCGAGACCAAGAATTACAGGCCATCATCAAAGGAGAAGATAATCGACTGCTTTTGGTGATTGGTCCTTGCTCATCAGATCATGAAGAAGCAGTTCTTGAATATGCTCATCGCTTAGCGAAGTTACAGGAAGATGTTAAGGACCGTATCTTTATCGTAATGCGGGTCTACACAGCTAAACCTCGGACTAATGGTGATGGCTATAAGGGACTTATGCACCAGCCTGATACCTCTCAATTGCCAGACCTTATTAACGGCATAGCGGCAGTCCGGAATCTTCACTATCGCGTCATTACTGAGACTGGCTTGACAACGGCGGATGAAATGCTTTATCCTTCAAATTTGACCTTGGTGGATGATTTGGTATCTTACCATGCTATTGGAGCGCGGTCAGTTGAAGACCAAGAACACCGCTTTGTGGCGTCAGGTATTGATGTTCCTGTTGGAATGAAAAATCCAACTTCTGGTAATCTCAACGTGATGTTCAATGCTATTTATGCGGCCCAAAATTCACAAAATTTTATCTATCAAAATGCTGAAGTTGATACGGATGGTAATCCTCTAGCCCATGTTATCTTGCGTGGGGCAAGCAATGCACATGGTGAAAATGAACCAAACTACTACTATGATATCTTGCTAAAGACCATCGCTCAGTACGAAAAAATGGGTCTAGCCAATCCTTTCATTATTATAGATACCAATCATGATAACTCAGGTAAAAACTATCTTGATCAGATTCGAATTGTCCGCCAGACCTTGATTAACCGTGACTGGAATGAAAAAATCCATCAAACTGTTCGTGGCTTTATGATTGAAAGTTATCTGGAAGATGGTCGACAAGATAAGCCTGAAGTTTTTGGTCAATCGATTACAGACCCATGTTTGGGCTGGGAGAAAACAGAAAAACTCATCCAGGAAATCTATGCAACCTTAGGACATGAGTCTTTTGAAGAACTACTTAAGCCTTAACTCTAGGAATCTTAGAACTGACTATATAGAAAGAAGCACCTATGATTGTTGGACATGGGATTGATTTACAAGAAATTGAACCGATTAGAAAAGCTTATGAGAAAAACCCTCGATTTGCTAGACGTATTTTAACGGAGAAAGAATTCATGGTTTTTTCTAGCCTGAAAGGTAAGCGACAGATTGAGTTTTTAGCAGGCCGCTGGTCTGCCAAGGAAGCTTTTTCTAAGGCCTGTGGTACAGGTATCGGAAAACTTAGTTTTCAGGATCTGGAAGTTTTGAACAATGACAAGGGAGCACCGTGTTTTACTAAGTCCCCTTTTTCAGGCAGAACTTTTATCTCAATTAGCCATTCAGGAAATCTGGTTCAGGCCAGTGTTATTTTGGAGGAAGTACATGATTGCTAGTCATCATCGGCCGACAGAGGCTCGTGTTAATCTTGGAGCTATTCGTCAAAATGTGTCAAAGATTCAAGAGCATCTGCCTCAAGGAGTCCAAACCCTTGCGGTGGTCAAAGCTAATGCCTATGGTCATGGCAGTATCGAGGTGTCTCGAGCCTTATCTGCTCAAGTTGACGGTTTTTGTGTCTCGAATCTTGATGAAGCTATGGAATTGAGGCAAGCAGGCCTTGACCATATGATTTTGATATTGGGTGTCCTTATGCCTAATCAACTCGAGTTAGCTCGCCTACACAAGATTTCTATCACTGTTTCAAGCCTAGAATGGTTGGAACTTGTTGAAGAACAGGGCTTGGGTTTAACGGGCCTTTCTTGTCATATAAAAGTTGACAGTGGTATGGGGCGGATCGGGGTATCTGATAGCAGAGCGATTCAGGAAGCCCAGTCCAAAATTCAAGCCTTGGGTGCTAATGTTACAGGGATTTTCACCCATTTTGCAACGGCAGATGAGACAGACCAGGACTTTTTCCAAGAACAACTGGCAGTATTCAAGTCAATTCTAGCGGATTTGCCGACACTACCAGCGATGGTGCACGCCAGCAATTCGGCGACATCACTCTGGCACGAAGATGGTATTTTCAATGCTGTTCGACTGGGAATAGCCATTTATGGGCTTAACCCGTCTGGGGAAACCTTGTCTCTACCATATGACTTAAGCCCTGCCCTGAAGCTGGTCTCCAGTCTTGTCCAAGTGAAGTCGGTTTCTGCCGGCCAGCGAATTGGCTATGGTGGGACTTATAGTGCTACAAGTGATGAAATTATCGGCACAGTTCCGATTGGTTACGCGGATGGTTGGACTAGAGCCATGCAAGATTTTTCTGTCTTGGTCAATGGCAAAGCTTGTCAGATTGTTGGGCGGGTGTCCATGGATCAGATTACCATTCGTCTGCCCGAGTTCTATCCCTTAGGGACGGAGGTTGTTTTGATTGGAAAGTCTGGCCAGTTAGAAGTGACTGCAACCGATGTGGCGGAATATCGTGGGACCATTAACTATGAAGTCCTCTGTCTAATTAGTGACCGTGTTCCAAGAATTTATAAACAGTAGTTTAATTTTAAAAAATAATTGCGAATTATCATATGGATAGCTAGCAAATCTAAAATAAACTAGACTTAACTTTATATTTGTTAAAATTGACAAATATGACTAGAAATAAAAATCAATTTGTGTTAAAATAGTGTAATAAATTAAAATCTGAAAGATTGACGAAAATGAAGAAAAAACAAACTTTAGCTAGTTTACTATTAGCGACTATTATTTTGTCACATGCGTCAACATTGGCGGTATTGGCAGATGATGTGGTAACCTCTAGTACAGAGATGTCTAGTGAGGTAGCAGTTTCATCTACTACTGAGGTGACTACAGTAACGGAAGCTCCTGTTGAAGAGGCAACTGTAGTGGAGACAGCAGAAACTGTTGCTGAAACACCAGCGGTAGCAGATGTTGCGTCAGAATCTGCTCCTGTAGTCACGGAAGCGACTACTGAGTCAACTACCGAAGTTTCAACAGAGACTACAGGTACAAAGACTCAAGCGGCTACAACTGCAGTGACTTCCGCAACAACAGTGGCTCAAGCAGTGACAAGTTCACAAGTTACAGCAGCTGAGACTACAAGTCAAATACCTGCTGCAACAACCAATCCTGTTACAAATACTTCTTTGCTTGGAGAAAGTTTAGTTAATGCAACACCAGTGACGCAACTTTATTATGTGGAACATTGGTCTGGTTCTGATGCCTACACGCATAATTTGTTGTCCCATCGCTATGGTATTACAGCTAAGCAACTAGATGGCTACTTAGATTCTCTCGGAATTAACTATGATAAGACTCGCATTAATGGGAAACTTCTCTTAGAATGGGAGAAAAAATCTGGACTTGATGTACGAGCGATTATTGCTATTGCTATTGCAGAAAGTTCTTTAGGAACTGCTGGTGTTGCAACGATGCCAGGGGCTAATATGTTTGGCTATGGTGCCTTTGATAGTAACCCAGAAAATGCAGCTAACTACAATGATGCAACAGCGGTTATTGCTTTGACGCGTGAAACAATTGTGGGTCATAAGAATCTGACCTTCAAGGCACAAGATATTAAAGCTCAAAAAAATGCAGCTGGTACATTGGATACCCTTAACGACGGTGGTGTTTACTACACAGATACTTCTGGTTCAGGTGAACGTCGTGCTCAAATTATGGAAGATATTGATCAATGGATTGACGCTCATGGTGGAACACCAGTTATTCCAGAGGAACTGAAAACAGTCAACGTTGCTCTATTGACCCAAGTTCCAGCTAATTTTGATGTTCCAACACCCCTCAATACAGCCTCTTACACAGCTGCGACTTATCCTTGGGGACAATGTACATGGTATGTCTATAACCGTGCACAGGAATTAGGTTATTCATTTGATGCCTATATGGGTAACGGAGGAGACTGGCAATACAAGGCTGGCTATGAAACGAGTCATGAGCCTAAAGTAGGCGCTGCGCTATCCTTCTCTCCTGGTCAAGCTGGGGCTGATGGAACCTATGGACATGTTGCTATCGTTGAAGCTATTGCTGAGGATGGTACAGTTCTAATTTCTGAATCTAACGCTATGGGCTTGGGAGTAGTTTCTTACCGGACCTTCTCAGCTGACCAAGCTGCTCAATTTACTTACGTAACAGGAAAAAAATTGAATTAATAGCCTAAAAGGCTTAGACTGACGGTCTAGCCTTTTTGTATTGTGGTATAATAAGGACTATCAATAAATTCTAATAATATAGGGAGCAGGAGATTATATGCAGTTACAGGATAGCTTAGCTATACTTAAGGGATTTGGTCCCAAGTCAGCTGAAAAATTTCATAAGTTGGGTATCATGACTGTCGAAGACTTGCTGCTCTATTTTCCCTTTCGCTATGAAGATTTTAAGTCTAAGTCTGTCTTTGACTTGGTCGATGGAGAAAAGGCAGTACTGACAGGGACGGTTCTAGTACCTGCTAATGTCCAGTATTATGGATTTAAACGGAATCGTCTTCACTTTAAAATTAAACAGGGCGATGCTGTGATTGGGGTTAATTTTTTCAATCAACCCTATCTCCAAGACAAGGTTGAGGTCGGACAGACCATTGCCGTCTTTGGAAAATGGGACCAGCGCAAACAGGTCATGACAGGCATGAAGGTCCTGGCTCAGGTTGAGGATGACATGCAACCAGTCTACCATGTGGCTCAGGGAGTTAGTCAGGCAAGTCTTGTCAAGGCTATCAAATCAGCCTTTGACAGTGAGGCCTTGGCCCTACTACCTGAAAATCTATCCCAGATTTTGCTGGATAAATACAGACTTTTAGACCGACAATCAGCTGTCAGGGCCATGCATTTTCCCAAAGATTTGGCTGAGTACAAGCAGGCTTTGCGACGGATAAAGTTTGAAGAACTCTTTTTCTTTCAGCTCAATTTGCAGGTCCTTAAGTCTGAAAATCGTGACGAGACTAATGGTCTGGTTATTCCCTATGATAGGGCTTCCCTAGAAGCTGAAATAGCTAAACTTCCCTTTCCTTTGACGGGTGCCCAGGAACGGAGCTTGGATGAGATTCTGTCAGATATGGCTTCGGGCGCCCACATGAATCGGCTGCTTCAAGGAGATGTGGGATCCGGTAAGACTGTCGTGGCAGGTCTGGCTATGTATGCGGCCTACACGGCTGGTTTTCAGTCCGCCCTCATGGTACCGACAGAGATTTTGGCGGAGCAACACTATGAGAGTTTACAGGGGCTTTTTCCAGAGCTTTCTATCGCTATTCTAAGTTCGGGTATAAAGGCAGCGGCAAAGAAAACAACCCTTGCAGCCATTGAGGATGGTTCAGTTGATATGGTAGTGGGTACCCATGCTCTCATCCAGGAGGCGGTTCAGTACCATAAGCTCGGTCTAATCATTACGGATGAGCAGCACCGCTTTGGGGTCAATCAGAGACGTCTGTTCCGAGAAAAAGGAGATAATCCTGATGTCCTCATGATGACGGCGACACCGATTCCACGGACCCTGGCCATCACAGCCTTCGGTGAAATGGATGTTTCTATCATTGATGAATTGCCTGCAGGGCGCAAGCCTATCATCACCCGCTGGGTCAAGCACCAGCAATTGGATACTGTGCTGGGTTGGATTAAAACAGAGATTGGCAAGGGAGCCCAGGTCTATGTCATTTCCCCCTTGATTGAGGAGTCGGAAGCCTTGGACTTGAAAAATGCAGTGGCTTTAGAAGCAGAATTGAAAGACTATTTTGCGGATTCAGCACGGATTTCCCTCATCCATGGGCGTATGAAAAATGAAGAAAAAGATGAAGTCATGCAGGCTTTTAAGGCTCATGAGACTGACCTCTTGGTTTCGACAACTGTCATTGAGGTTGGGGTCAATGTCCCCAATGCCACCATCATGGTGATTATGGATGCGGACCGTTTTGGACTGAGTCAACTGCACCAGCTCCGAGGTCGAGTTGGGCGTGGCAGTAAGCAGTCTTATACCATTCTTGTAGCCAATCCCAAGACAGACTCTGGTAAGGACCGCATGACCATTATGACCGAAACGACAGATGGTTTTGTTCTGGCAGAAGAAGACCTTAAAATGCGGGGCTCAGGTGAAATTTTTGGGACCCGTCAATCGGGCATTCCTGAATTTAAAACGGCAGACCTGATTGAAGACTATCCAATTCTGGAAGAAGCTAGACGCATGGCAGCGGAAATTTGTGCCCAACCCAACTGGCAGACTGATCCAAACTGGTCCATCCTAGTTCAAGGTTTACGTGAACGGTCTGATTTTGATTGATTCCCACTCAAAATCTTATCAGACGAAGTAGGTTGATGCCAATACAAAGAGGTAGACAATGTAACCTAACGACGTCTGGCTTTGATTTTAGAATGGGATGAGAATAATAAAACGAGGCTGGGCAAAAACTAGCCTCAAAATAAAACCACACCGTGATTTCTGTCTTGAAAACAATCAAGATGAGAGAATCATAGTGTGGTTTTTGAGTTTTTGAAGTTTTTGAGCCTAGATTCTTGGCCAATTTTGTGAGATTCATGCTCATGAAGAGGAAGCCAATTTCTGTTTGAACAGCTTGATTGCCTCTAACATGAACCCTGCGTACGCCAAAAACACTCTTCAATCGGCCAAAAACGGGTTCGACATCGATCTTCCGTTTGGCGTAGATACGAGAGCCTTCTTCACTGTGCAATGTTTCCTTGATCCGTTCTTTAAAGTAAGTCCAAGTTGGATTGTAATGGATTTGTTTCTGATGACCACACTCGGTTTTAGCTAGTTGTTCCAACCCTGGTGTGTCTTGAACCTTATACGCCTCATAGATTTTAAAATCACGTTTAAAGCCATACTTGTCCGTTCGACGAGAATAGTGTTTAAAGAAATACACAACCCCGTCTGGTTTCACAAACTGATCCGTTTCTTCAAGGTAAGTCCAGTTGTTTTGGTTTTGAGGACTGTTTTTATATTTCTTAGTCCGTTCCTTCTGATACATGCTGTATGGAATCAGAGGTGTTTTCTCCAACTCATCAATGATAAAACTATAATTCTCTTCACTCCCATACCCTGCATCAGCTACAATATGTTGGAATAAGTCTAAGGATTGAATTGATTGGAGGAATGGCTTTAGAGTTCGGGTGTCCGTTGGATTTGGGAGTAAAACAGTCCAGTGGACTGTTTTAGCCTGAGCCTAGAAAGAAGAATGCGAAGGGGAGTAGGCAAGAACATATTGACCATTGGTGGCAACTTGGACATTATAGCCAGGTTTGAGCTGGCCATTCCTCATATGATCCTCTTTCATCCGCATAAAGGTAGCGTCATGATCCGTTTTGGAGAAGGAGTTACGTTCTTGGAGAGTTGCTCTAGCCTCCTCATAGCGCCGTTTACGAGGAAGGTAATCTTTCTTCAATTGGTTACGAAGTTTCTTGATGCGACGGCGCTTCTGTTTATTGGCAGAGCCACCTTTAATGACTTTGGGTTCTTCTGCAATAGCTTTCTCAACCTCAGCTAAGGCTATTTCTGTCTTGTCAAGCAATTCTTCTAAACCTTGGCTGGTTTCACGTTCTTCTTTAGACAGGGCTATGTTCACACCTTCTTGAATCAGTTTGTCATAGAGTTCAGAAATGTTTCCATTCAAAGCTGTCTCGTATTTCTCAACAGCTTTCTTCTATGTGAAAGAATAGAGATTGGCATCGGCTTCCAGTTTTGTGCCATCAATAAAGAGTGCCTCATATTCAATCAGCCCATTCTCACGCATGAGGAGGGTAAAGTAGATGAAGGCAGTCTTAATCAGGTTGTTGGCATGCTTACTAGAACGATCTTATTGATAGTTTTATAACTAAGATAAGTGTCTTGGCTCAACCATTTCATCGGAATCACTTCCTCATTCATCTGAACTATTTTGCGGCCAGAAAAGACCTGACGAGCATAGGCGAATAGTGTCATTTTTAAGAGCATGGCAGGATGAAAGGCAGGACGGCCAGTGTGAGACTTCTCTTCTAGTAAAACAGAGTTAGGGATACTGTCCACAAAAAGACTAATGAGTCTAACCTCATGGGTCATAGGAATATCGTAGGCAAGATTTAGTTCCAAACTTAGCTGATTTGTGTTATACTCTTTGTACATCGTCATGGCTTTCTAATTGTTTTGTCGTTATTATAATTATAAACCATGACATGAGAAAACGAGCATCTCCAACTGCGGAAATGCTCGTTTTTTCTATTCTGAAACTAGTTTTTGCCCAGCCTCTTTCATAATTACTCACACCTTTTATTTATTTAAGTAATAGTTAAATAACTCGTAACTGAGTATTCCTCCTATACCTATGCCAATTGTTGTCCACCAAGTAAACCTTTGGTCAGTGTAATAGGATATTGCAAATTTCACTACTAAAAGTAACAATAGGAGAACTATATAGACTTTGTAACGTTTTTTCATAGCATTTCCTCCTAATTAACCATTTGTGCTAGAAATTGATGCGTCCATTATTTGGTACAGCATCATGTTGATCCCAATACGTTGCAATGTGGTGCCCTGGAGAAATTAAATTAAGCGCAAAATCAAGGAGAGGTTGAGAAATTACAGTACCAATCAACCCATATTTCACTAATGCCGTTTTTAATGCACTTTTAGCTGCTTCTTTACCACTTGACTTAATTGCCGCTGCCAAACCACCTACACCAGCACCTAAAGCTGTACCGATTGCTGTATCAATTAGTGCTCCCATTTGATCTACCGTAATACCTTGCCAAGCACTTCGGAAAGCAGTAGTTGATAAATCGGCACCTGGAATTGAATAATCTCCTCTAAGTTGCAATTCAATAGCTTCACGAATAAAGCTTTCTGATACCGTTGGGTGGTTAGTCATAACATCACGGACAAGGGCGTCTTTAGCCTCATTAGACATAACAGTTGTTTGTGTAACCAATTCAGATTGAACTGAATCAACATTCTCATTTGCCAAAACTGTTGCTGCAGGTGCAGTAATTTGCGCAAGAGCTAAAATAGTCATACCTAAACTGATACTCTTTTTAAATTTCATAACATTTTCTTCAATCTTTCTTTATGCGTGTTTCACCATAATATCTGTATACAAATATTGCCTTTCGACTTAATAAATTAATTTATAATCATATTATACCACAAAAACAACCATTTTCAAAAAAGGTGTGGTCAGTTTGCTTTTGGTTCATATTTCACAAACTTATTAAACTTCTTTTTCTACATATTATTTGACAATATGTGTTTCTGAGGAGTAATTTTTGTGAAACGGAAGCGTAATCAAATCTTAATATTGAGCAACCTTTTTTAAGTGAAAAGAGAGTGGGACAAAAATCGGTAACTCGTAGAGTTCGATTTTGTCGTCCCACCTCCGCACGGTTGAGTAGGGGTATAAAAGCTGATGAAATCAGCGAATTAGAATCCACTCAACCACTGTGTCTTGCAAAGAATACCTTATTAAGTTTGAAGCTGATACTTTTGTCCCAGCCTCTTTCTTAGTCAAATAAAGTAGCTTGATATTCTTTCATTTCCTGTCTATAAATACCAGCTGTTGTCGATGGTCTGTTATCGATAATCTGCATTTCATATCCAATAACCTTACGACCATTCTTAATCGTGTTCAGGAAGATTTCTACTCCAATTTTGTTCTCAAGCTCTTTTAAATTTTAAAATAAAAAAATATCGTTTTTCGATAAAAAATACTTGCATCATAAAAAAATCGTGCTATAATAAAATTATCGATAAACGATATATAATAATTGATAAAAAGATATCGTTGTGGGCTCACGATTAATTTATACCTATTATCAAGGAGTTTTATGATGAAAACAAATAAATTATCTTATTTAAAATATGGTGTCTGGTTTACGAATTTTATGATGGCCTTGGATATTTTGGCACTGATTTTATCTGTTATCTTTGCTGCTGCTATTCAATTTGGCTGGTGGAACCGGTTGATAGAAATGGCATCAGAGAGTGATCCTAATTTTACCATTACGACAGCAGGTGGAGGTGTTCCATCCGTCTGGTTCATTTTACTGGATATGCTGGCGATAGGTGTTGTATTGGCTATTCTCTATTGTATTCGTCGCTTTTTCAAAAATCTTATCGTAGACCGTATCTTCGTCGCTGATAATGTTAAGTTGATTCGTTGGGTTGCCATTTTCTTGGCGATTTCAAGCTTCGTAGGTAGTGGAAATTACGCTTTTGATGCAAGATATGTTATCGATGTTACTTACCTTTTTGCTGCCTTAGTTGTTTGGGTTATTAGTAAGGTCTTTGAACGGGCTAATGAAATCGCAGAAGAAAACGAATTCACGGTTTAGGAGGTAGCCTATGATTATTGTTAATTTGGACGTCGAGTTGGCCAAGAAGAAGATGAGATCAGGTGATTTAGCGGACCGCATCGGTATTACGCCAGCCAACCTGTCTATTCTAAAAACGGGCAAGGCTAAGGCTATTCGTTTTTCAACTCTAGAGGCTATCTGTAAGGAGTTGGACTGCACACCAGGGGACATCTTGGAATACCGAGCAGACGAGGACTAGATTTCTCGCTTTGAGATTTACCAGCTTATTCCACTTTTTCTTCCGTTTCTGAATTGATTTGTGATACAATAGTAGTCGAAAACGATTGCATAAAGGAGACGATGATGTTATTACAAGAAATTGGACAAACAGGCTTGCAGGGTTCTCGCTTGGCCTTGGGCTGCATGCGGATGGCTGCCTTAGATAGTGGACAAGCTCGTGATGTGCTTGCCAAGGCTGTGGATTTAGGCTTTAACTTCTTTGACCATGCTGATATCTATGGTGGCGGTCAGTCAGAGGAGCGTTTTGCCGGAGCCATGGCAGAGCTGGGTCTCAAGCGCGAGGATCTGATTCTCCAGTCCAAGTGCGGTATTCAACGAGGCTATTTTGACTTCTCTAAGGAACATATCATTAACTCAGTTGACGGGATTCTCAGTCGCTTGCAGACAGAATATCTGGATGTTTTAGCCCTGCACCGTCCTGATGCCTTGATGGTACCTGAAGAAGTTGCAGAGGCCTTTGCTCAACTCAAAAAAGACGGTAAGGTCCGTCATTTTGGGGTCTCCAATCAAAACCGCTATCAGATGGAACTGCTACAGGCCTATCTGGGAGAGCCATTGGCGGTCAACCAGCTTCAACTCTCGCCAGCACATACTCCAATGATTGACGCTGGTCTTAACGTCAACATGTGGGGTGATGCGGGAGCCAACCGTGACAGTGGCATTTTAGAGTACTGCCAGCTTAACAAGGTTACGGTTCAAGCCTGGTCACCTTTCCAAATTGACCTAGCTCAGGGAATTTTTGCCAATCACCCAGACTATGTGCAACTCAATGAGACCATTGCCAAGTATGCAGACCAGTATGGGGTGTCTTCAGAAGCGATTACTATTGCCTGGATTAATCGCCATCCAGCCAAGATTCAAACCATCATTGGTTCCATGAATCCCGAGCGCCTGGAAAAAATTATCCAAGCTGAAACGATCGAATTGGCCCGCCCAGAGTGGTACGATATCTATACCAGCGCCGGCAATATTTTGCCGTAAATGAAAAAGGATTTCAAGCATCCAAGCTTGAAATCCTTTTTCTGTATTAGCTCAAATTTTAAAGAAGGCGACTCGATCTTGGCCTCAATGATACGAAGGGATTCCAAGGCTTTGTTATTCAATTGAGAGGGGCTTAGCCTTCAATATAATCTTTTAGATCTTGGCCTTTAAGGCCTGCGTTGATGGCAATCAGTAATTTAAGACGGGCCTTTTGGGCGTTGAGTTCCTTGACAAACATGACTCCTTCCTCTTGGAGTTTAACCCCGCCACCCTCGTAAGCGTAGACGGGCTCTGCTATGCCGTTAAAGCAACGGGAGACAAGGACAACTGGAAGGCCTTGCTCAGTCAAATGACGGAGCTCCTCTGCGGCTTTAGGAGGAAGATTTCCAGCTCCTAGGGCCTCAATGACAACCCCTTGGATATTGCTAGGATTAAGGAAACTTATAATCCCATCTCCTCCCATACCCGCGTAAGCCTTGACAATGGGAACTGTCCCTTCGATTTTCTCTAAATCAAAGCGAACCCGTGGCTCAGCGGTCTTGAAATACAAGATATCCTGCTTCATGATGATTCCCAAGGGGCCATGAGTCGGAGTTTGGAAGGTAGAAACATTGGTTGTATGGGTTTTGGTCACATACTTGGCGGCGTGGATTTCATCATTCATGACGACGAGGACCCCCTTGTCCTGACTACGTGGATGACTGACAACGCGTAAGGCAGAGAGATAGTTATAAACCCCATCGCTCCCCAGTTCGTTTGAAGACCTCATAGCCCCTGTCAGGACGATAGGAATATCAGGGACAGCCATGGTGTCTAGGAAATAGGCGGTTTCTTCCAAGGTATCCGTTCCATGTGTGATGACGACCCCATCAAATTGCCCCTGGGTCTCCTTAATTTTGCGGTAGAGGAGGAGCATTTCATGGGTGGTAATGTGGGGACTTGGTAAGTTAAGAAAATCCAGAACAGTTAAGTCCAGGTCTGCCAAATCGACTCCAACATGATTCATGGGATTCTGAGAACTAGCATGAACCTGCCCATCACGATCAGCCTGCATGGAGATGGTACCACCCGTATGTAATACTAAGATTTTTTTCATTTATTTCAAATCTTTCTAAAAGTGTGCTATACTTAATTCTATCATAACAGAGAGAGCGTGGGAGCATATTTGGCTATAAAAGCAGTGTTTTTTGACATCGACGGGACCCTTCTTAACGATGTCAAACAGGTTCAGAGGTCAACTCAGGAAGCCATCAAGAGTTTGAAAAAGCAGGGGATTTATGTTGGTTTAGCGACCGGTCGTGGACCTGCCTTTGTTGAGCCTTTTATGGAAAACCTTTGTCTGGACTTCGCCGTTACCTATAATGGCCAGTATATCTTTACCAATGACAAGGTTCTCTACCAGAACCAATTACCCAAGTCAACGATTTATAAGTTGATTAAATTTGCTTCCGAGCATAAAAAAGAAATTTCTCTTGGAACGGACTCAGGTTTGGTCGGCTCTAATATCATCAATATGGGGACTTCTAGTTTTGGTCAAGTGGTGAGTCGTCTGGTCCCAACTAAGATGGCCAAGACTGTTCAAGGAAGTTTTAAGCATATTATCCGTCGTTTTCGGCCTCAAAACCTCAAGCGACTTCAGGAATTGATGAGACGACCAGTCTTTCAGATTGTTCTCGTGGCCACTGCCCAGGAGACGAACCTTTTGGCTCAGGAATTTCCTATGCTAACTGTGACACGAAGCAGTCCTTACTCAGCTGATTTAATTTCTAAAAATCAGTCTAAGCTCAAGGGCATTGAGCGTGTGGGTCAGTATTTTGGATTCGATAAATCTGAGGTAATGGCCTTTGGTGATTCAGAAAACGATTTGGAGATGTTAGCTGGTGTTGGTCTAGGTGTTGCTATGGGAAATGGCAGAGCAGAGGTGCAAGAACGTGCTCAATATACGACAGATACCAATAATAATGACGGTATTTCCAAGGCCCTGGCCCAGTTTGGCTTGATTGAGCTATCCACCGATAAAACCTTCAAGAGTGCAGATGAGAACTTTAATAAGGTGAAACATTTCCATACAGTGATGGATGGTGAAGCTTCTGAAACACCTCGTCTTTATAATATGTCTCAGGCCAGTCATCGATCCGATTTCAAGGTAGAAGAGATTGTTGAATTTCTCTATGCAACTAGTCTTGGTGACCGCACAAAATTTAAGCAGGCCGTGGCAGATTTGCACCAGGCTTTAGATAAGGCTGCTGATAAAGTGGGGCAAAAGCCAGCTCCAGCAAGTCCTCTGGTGGGTCAAGTGGATGCTCTGACGGATTTGCTTTACTTAACTTACGGCTCCTTTGTTCTAATGGGAGTCGATCCCAAACCCTTCTTTGATACGGTTCATGAGGCAAATATGGGCAAGATTTTTCCTGATGGTAAGGCCCATCATGACCCCATTACCCATAAAATCCTTAAGCCAGAAGGTTGGGAAGAAAAATTTGCTCCAGAGCCAGCTATTAAAAGGGAATTGGACCGACAAATTCAAAAATCTCTCCAAAAGCGGAATCGCTCATAATGAGATAAATCTAAAAAGTCGAGTGGATAGTATTCCACTCGACTTTTTAAGTGTTTTTATTCTTCCAAAATCAAAGCTAGAGGTCGTTTGATTTTCTCTTTTGGAGAGGTCAATCGGTCTGGTCTATTGAGATTTTGACTGTGAATTACAGAGTTTTTTCAGGATCACGGACGATGAGCAAATCAACCTTGGCATGCCTTAGGATATATTCAGATGAAGAGCCAATTAGGAGACGTTCAAAGGCATTAAGACCTGTGGCTCCGACCATGATAAGATCAGCCCCAACTTCATCTGGAATCTCAGTTGCCAGGAGCGTTTTTGGGTTTCCAAGTTCAAGAATGGTCTCGATGTCTGTAACACCTGCTGCCATGGCAGTTGTACGATGTTCATCTAAGATAGCCTTGGCCTCTTGCTCGATGATTTCGTAGTTACTGGCATCCAGTGTATTGACATTTTGAAGGGCGCGTGTATCAATGATATGTGCTAAAACCAACTTGGCATGGTTACGTTTAGCAACTGCGACACCTTTTTCAAAGGCGAGTTCAGCTTGGTCAGAACCATCAATACCAACCAAAATTGTTTTATATACGTGGGTCATAAGAAGGCCTCCTTTGTTGAATATGGTGTCATGGTAGGGACGTATTCTCTACTAATGATAGTTTTATTATACCATAAATTGGAAACGTTTGCTTGAATTTGTTGGAGTTTATCAGAAAAAAATTCTTTTACATTTCCTAGAAATAGGGTTATAATTGAACAGTAATTGACAGATGGAACCTCGTTTTAGCTCGTTTACACAAGATTATTTGCTATTGTATCAGTAGTATGTTTGGAATCAAATTTAAGACTTCCTAATTGAGGTTGAATTTTTCTATGATTCATTTTCAAATCATTCAATTTATGATGGTTGAGGTTTGTGTTGCAGAGGCTAAAGGGATTACAATCAAGAAAAGAGGTTAGAAAATGAGACAAATTGATAAATCATCAAAGCTTGAACATGTAGCTTACGATATTCGAGGTCCTGTTTTGGATGAAGCGATGCGTATGCGGGCTAACGGGGAAAAAATCCTTCGTTTAAACACGGGTAATCCTGGTGAATTTGGCTTTACAGCCCCTGATGAAGTGATTCGTGATTTGATTTTGAATGCACGTGATAGTGAGGCGTATTCCGATTCAAAAGGTTTATTCTCTGCTCGTAAGGCAGTTATGCAGTACTGTCAACTTAAAAATTTCCCAGATGTTGATGTGGACGACATCTACATGGGAAATGGGGTTTCAGAACTGATTAGTATGTCTATGCAAGCCTTGTTAGATGATGGTGACGAAGTTTTGGTGCCAATGCCAGACTATCCACTCTGGACTGCCTGTGTCAGTCTTGGTGGAGGTCGTGCCGTTCACTATCTCTGTGATGAAGCTGCAGACTGGTATCCCGATTTGGATGATATTCGGTCAAAGGTAACCTCAAATACAAAGGCTATCGTTGTCATCAACCCTAATAATCCGACAGGAGCTCTTTATCCAGTAGAGATTTTAAAAGGAATTGTAGAGATTGCGCGTGAAAATGAACTGATTATTTTTGCGGATGAAATATATGATCGTTTGGTCATGGATGGTAAGCAGCATACTGCTATCGCAAGTTTAGCGCCAGATGTGTTCTGTGTCTCCATGAATGGTCTGTCTAAATCACACCGTGTTGCAGGTTTCCGTGTTGGGTGGATGGTTCTTTCGGGCCCTAAAGATAATGTTAAAGGCTACATTGAAGGTATCAATATGTTGGCTAATATGCGTTTGTGTTCTAACGTTTTAGCGCAACAAATTGTACAGACTTCTCTAGGGGGGAGGCAGTCTATCGATAAACTCCTTTTACCAGGTGGTCGCATCTATGAGCAAAGGAATTTCATTTACAATGCCATCAATAATATCCCTGGTTTGTCGGCGGTTAAACCACAAGCTGGGCTGTACATCTTCCCGAAAATTGATCGACAGATGTATAAGATTGAGGATGATGAGCAATTTGTCCTAGAATTTCTCAAGCAGGAGAAGGTTATGTTGGTTCATGGACGTGGGTTCAACTGGAAGGATCCTGATCACTTCCGTATTGTTTATTTGCCAACGGTGGAAGAGCTAGCAGACTTAGAAGAGAAGATGACCCGCTTCCTCAAGCAATATCGGAGATAAAGCTTAATAAAATAAATCGTGTCCATGGGCTCGATTTTTCGTCCTTATTTAAAAAAATGGCCTAGATTAAGAAATTTTCAAAAAGAACTTTCAAAACTGTCAAAATTGTAGAAAAAAGTCAACAATTTTCTGAAAATTCCTTGCTCAAAATCCTTGGATTTGTTATAATAGGAGCGATTACAATTAAATGGAAAGTGATTTACAAATGACTTTACTAGAAAAAACAAGAAAGATTACCTCAATTTTACAACGTTCTGTAGATAGTTTAGATACAGAATTACCTTATAATACAATGGCAACACAGTTAGCAGATATTATTGACTGTAATGCCTGCATCATCAATGGTGGCGGAAATTTTCTTGGTTATGCTATGAAGTATAAGACTAATAATGACCGTACCGAACAAATGTTTGAGGAAAAACAGATTTCAAAAGAATATACGACAGCAGCAAGTCGTGTGTATGATACAATCGCTAATATACCGATTAGTGATGATTTGACCATCTTTCCAATTGAATCTCGGGATGAGTTTCCGGATGGGTTAACAACCTTGGCTCCAATTTATGGTGGTGGAATGCGTCTAGGTTCTCTTATTATTTGGCGAAATGATGAGAAATTTGAAGATGATGATTTGGTTCTCGTTGAGATTGCTTCGACTGTAGTTGGTCTGCAATTGCTGAACTTACAAACAGAAAATCTTGAGGAGAAAATTCGCCAACAGACGGCTGTGAACATGGCTATCAATACCCTATCGTACTCTGAAATGAAGGCTGTTGCAGCGATTTTGGGAGAACTAGATGGACTTGAGGGTCGTCTGACAGCATCAGTTATTGCAGATCGTATCGGAATTACGCGTTCGGTGATTGTCAATGCTCTTCGTAAACTGGAGTCTGCTGGTATCATTGAGAGCCGTTCACTTGGAATGAAAGGAACCTACCTCAAGGTTATTAACGAAGGTATCTTCGATAAACTCAAGGATTACCAATAAAATGACTAAAGCACTGATTTCTATTGACTATACTTATGATTTTGTGGCAGACGACGGGCTTTTAACGGCTGGTCGTCCTGCTCAAGCCATAGCAGATCAGATTGCTGAAGTGACGCGTGAAGCCTACGATAGAGGGGATTACATCTTCTTTGCAATCGATGGTCACGATAAAGGTGATGTTTTTCATCCAGAAACTAAACTTTTTCCTCCCCATAATATCAAGGAGACTAGTGGACGTCATCTCTATGGTCCCCTAAAGAAGGTCTACGATAGTATTGGTTCTGACAGTCGTGTTTTTTGGATGGACAAACGTCATTATTCAGCCTTTTCTGGAACGGATTTAGATATTCGTTTACGAGAACGTCGTGTAGATACGGTGATTTTGACTGGTGTTTTGACAGATATTTGTGTGCTTCACACAGCCATTGATGCTTACAATTTTGGTTATCAAATTGAAGTTGTCGAGAGTGCAGTGGCAAGTCTTGATGATGCTAGACATTCGTTTGCCTTGAATCATATGACACAGGTGTTGGGAGCGAAGATTATTAAATAAAGGAAAAAGCTGAGGTTGATTCTTGGCTTTTTTGTCTAGCTAACTTTTGTTAGGTGAGTTAAATCTGTCTCCGTATTTTGTATATACTCCGCTATCTTCATAGAAAAAAAGGGGCTTTTATGGTAAAATAAATCGTTAATACTCTTTAAAACTCAAAATTGTACGTCATAGGATGCCCATGTCTAAATCTTATATGTTTGGGTTAACCTATCTCGTCTAATGAGGATTTGAGTGAGTAAACTTTTAATACTGAAGGAGAAAGCATGAAAATTTCAGAAGAAGAAGTGCGCCATGTGGCCAAGCTCTCTAAGCTGTCCTTTTCAGATGAGGAAACAACTGCCTTTGCGACGACCTTGACGAAAATTGTAGACATGGTAGAGCTTCTGGGCGAAGTGGACACGACGGGTGTGCCGATTACAACGACTATGGCTGACCGTAAGACGGTTGTCCGTGCGGACGAGGCCCAAGCAGGAACGGACCGCGAATTGCTCTTTAAGAATGTGCCTGAAAAGGAAAACAACTTTATCAAGGTGCCTGCTATCCTAGAAGACGGAGGAGATGCCTAATGCGTTTGCAAGAACAAACCATCGACCAGCTGCACGACTTGTTGGTTAAGAAAGAAATCTCAGCGGTTGAATTGACTAAGGCTACGCTGGCAGACATTCATGCGCGTGAAGACCAAATCAATGCCTTTATTACTATAGCTGATGACTTGGCCTTGGAACAGGCCCAAAAGATTGACGCTGCAGGCATTGACGCTGACAACGTCCTAAGCGGGATTCCTTTGGCGGTCAAGGACAATATTTCGACCAAGGGCCTGCTGACGACAGCTGCTTCCAAAATGCTCTACAACTACGAGCCGATTTTTGATGCAACAGCGGTTGCCAATGCCTATGACAGCGGCATGGTTGTCATAGGAAAGACCAACATGGACGAGTTTGCCATGGGTGGCTCTGGTGAGACCTCTTACTTTGGTGCGACCAAAAATGCCTGGGACCAGACCAAGGTACCAGGTGGATCGTCTAGTGGTTCAGCTGCAGCTGTCGCTTCTGGTCAGGTGCGCCTGTCACTAGGTTCTGACACGGGTGGTTCTATCCGTCAACCAGCTGCCTTTAACGGGATTGTTGGTCTCAAGCCGACCTACGGAACGGTTTCGCGTTTCGGTCTCTTTGCCTTCGGGTCTTCTTTGGACCAAATCGGGCCGTTCTCTCCAACCGTTAAGGAAAATGCCCAACTGCTCAACGTCTTAGCGAGTAGCGATGCCAAGGATGCCACATCGGCTCCCGTCCGCATTGACGATTACACGTCTAAGATTGGCCAAGACATCAAGGGACTGAAAATCGCCCTGCCAAAAGAGTACCTGGGGGACGGGATCAATCCAAACATCAAGGACAATATCCTAGCTGCTGCCAAGCACTTTGAAAAATTGGGTGCCATCGTTGAAGAAGTGAGTCTTCCGCACAGCAAGTATGGTGTGGCGGTTTACTACATCATCGCGTCATCCGAGGCTTCTTCTAACCTCCAACGCTTTGACGGCATCCGCTACGGTTTCCGGGCAGAAGATGCGACCAACCTAGAAGAAATCTACGTCAACACCCGCAGCCAAGGCTTTGGTGACGAGGTCAAACGCCGGATTATGCTGGGAACCTTTAGCTTGTCTTCTGGATACTACGATGCCTACTTCAAGAAGGCTGGTCAGGTGCGGACCCTCATCATTGAGGACTTCAACAAGGTCTTTGCGGACTATGACTTGATTTTAGGCCCAACAGCGCCAACCGTTGCCTACGACTTGGGCAGCCAAAGCCAGGATCCTGTAGCTATGTACTTGGCGGATCTCTTGACCATTCCGGTTAACTTGGCAGGTCTTCCGGGGATTTCCATTCCGTCTGGATTTGTCGATGGCTTGCCAGTCGGTTTGCAGCTGATTGGTTCAAAATACAGTGAAGAAACCATCTACCAGGTTGCGGCAGCTTTTGAAGCAACGACAGACTACCACAAGCAACAACCTGTGATTTTTGGAGGTAACGCCTAATGAACTTTGAAACCATTATCGGGCTTGAGGTCCATGTGGAGCTCAATACCAACTCCAAGATCTTCTCCCCATCCTCTGCCAACTTTGGCCAAGAGCCAAACGCCAACACCAACGTCATTGACTGGTCTTTCCCTGGGGTCTTGCCTGTCATGAACAAGGGCGTCATTGACGCGGGAATCAAAGCTGCGCTGGCCCTCAACATGGACATCCACCAGCACATGCACTTTGACCGCAAGAATTATTTCTACCCGGATAATCCCAAGGCCTATCAGATTTCCCAGTTTGACGAGCCCATTGGCTACAATGGCTGGATTGACATCGAGCTAGAGGACGGCACCACCAAGAAAATCCGTATCGAACGGGCTCACTTGGAAGAAGATGCTGGGAAAAACACCCACGGAACAGATGGATACTCTTATGTCGACCTCAACCGTCAGGGGGTGCCCCTGATTGAGATTGTCTCTGAAGCCGATATGCGCAGTCCTGAAGAAGCTTATGCCTACTTGACAGCTCTCAAGGAAATCATCCAGTACACGGGCATTTCCGATGTCAAGATGGAAGAAGGGTCCATGCGGGTCGACGCCAACATTTCCCTGCGTCCCTATGGTCAAGATAAATTTGGAACCAAGACCGAGCTCAAAAACCTCAATTCCTTCTCCAATGTCCGCAAGGGCTTGGAATACGAAGTGGCTCGTCAGGCCAAGGTCCTCCGCAGTGGTGGGCAAATCCGTCAGGAAACCCGTCGCTACGACGAAGCCAACAAGGCTACCATCCTCATGCGGGTCAAGGAGGGGGCTGCGGATTACCGTTATTTCCCAGAACCAGACCTGCCACTCTATGAGATTTCAGACGAGTGGATTGAGGAGATGCGGACAGAGCTTCCAGCCTTTCCAGCAGAACGTCGTGAACGCTACAAGACTGAGCTTGGACTTTCTGCCTACGATGCTAGCCAGCTGACGGCAACCAAAGTCACTTCAGACTTCTTTGAGCAGGCGGTCGCCATCGGTGGCGATGCCAAGCAGGTTTCCAATTGGCTTCAAGGCGAGGTTGCTCAGTACCTTAACACTGAAAGCACAACCTTGGACAAGATTGCTCTCACACCAGAAAATCTGGTCGAGATGATTGGCATCATCGAAGATGGGACTATTTCGTCTAAGATTGCCAAAAAAGTCTTTGTCCACCTGGCGAAAAACGGTGGTTCAGCCCGTGAGTATGTCGAAAAAGCAGGGCTGGTACAGATTTCAGACCCAGCGGTCTTGATTCCAGTCATTCACCAAGTCTTTGCTGACAACGAAGCAGCCGTTGCTGACTTCAAGTCCGGCAAGCGCAATGCCGACAAAGCCTTTACAGGTTTCCTCATGAAAGCCACTAAAGGCCAAGCCAATCCACAAGTAGCCCAACAGCTCCTTGCCCAAGAATTGGCGAAGTTGTTAGAAGAATAAACAAGACCACTCGAATGAGTGGTTCAGACTGAAGACAAACATCATTTTGATGTTTGTCTTTTTACATATTTCAGTCGAGAAAATGACTAATTTTGATCAAATAGTCTTATGTTTTGAAGGCCTTATGTATCCGTTTGCAAATACAAGGGAGGGTGTTATAATAAAGATAAAGGAGGCGATTGGTATGGGGCGCATTATCATCAGTCGTGAATTGTCTTTTTTCCGTGCCCGTCAAGTCGTGAGGGTCTACGCAGACGGAAAGCGAGTCCGTAACTTATACAGTGAAGGTGAAATCAAGACCTTGCCGATTGAGCATGACAGAGTCGAAGTTCAGGTCAAGGAATGGGGCCTCAAGTCCAAGCCAGTGACGGTCAAAGATGGGCAGACCGTCCTTATCTACCCAAAGATGTCTTTGGTTTGGACCTATTATGTCTTGATGATTGCTTGGTTTGCTCTTTGTTACTGGTGGTTTACGACCCACCCGTGGCCCATAGAAGACTGGGATTCACCTTGGCGGTACTGGTATACAGTTGCTATGAGTTTCAGTTTCTGGGTTCCAGCCTGGATTGTTCGCTACCTGCCAATTTTTACCACGAGTGTCACTGACGACTTCCCTAGTGGCTACTTGCCAAGCTAGCATGAACCTGCTAACTGATAAAGCAAGCCTATCTACTTCAAACATTAATGATGGAGTAGAGGGCTTTTTTAGTAAGAGTGTGGTGGACTGGGGAATAAGATTTTGTAGAGTTGTTACCAATTTCTTTGTTCTGTCTTTTTTGCTCTTATAATAGCTGAGCTTTCACCTTAATGAATGGTCGTCGATTGTCTGCTCTGCTATTTTTTAATCCGAAAGTTATGACTTGGAAAAACAAATAAATGGAACGAAAAAAATAGTTCGTATATTTCACCGGGAATGCTTAAAAATATTTGGATTTGAGTAAAAAAGAAGGATAATAAAGGGAACAATCATTATTTTGCCATAGGAGGCCATGATGGAAAAGATTTACACAGGAAAGACCAAAGACGTCTTTGCGATTGATGATGCAACAGTGCTCTTGCACTTTAAGGATGATGTGACCGGTAAAGACGGTGTCTTTGATCCAGATGAAAACTAGTTTGGTCTACAAATCGAGGGAGCTGGCTGTGCAGCCCTTTCTATGACCAAGTTCTTCTATGAAAAGCTCAATGCCGTAGGTCTCAATACCCACTTTGTCTCTGCTGATTTGGATAAGAACGAAGCGGCTGTCAAGAAGTCTTCCGTCTTTGGAAAAGGTGCAGAAGTTATCGTTCGCTATCGTGCTGTTGGTTCCTTTATCCGTCGTTATGGGGACTACATCGAGTCAGGTAGTGAGTTTCCAACTTATGTTGAAGTAACGCTTAAAGACGATGAAAAAGGAGATCCACTGATTACAAAAGATTCCTTGGCACTCTTAAACATCATGACACCAGACACTTATGAAGAATTAGCAGCTCTAGCTAAAGAAATTGGTGATGTGGTTAAGGCTGAATTGGCCAAGAAAGATCTAGAACTCTACGATATCAAGTTTGAGTTTGGTTTGATTGATGGCAAGGTTGCCCTCATCGATGAAATTTCTGGTGGAAACATGCGTGCCTACCGTGGAGACGAGTACATCTTGCCATTGGAATTGGAAAAAATCTTACTAGGTTAGAGTCGAGTAACAAGAGGGAGGTGAGTACTCCCTCTTGTTATAGCTGAAATTATATTAAGAAAAATTACAATTTTTCTGTTTTTTAGAATTAAATTCTTTCTGAAAACATTCTTGAAAATGCCTATATTGAAATCTTGCTTTAGGTGGTTTTGAAGATTAGTTATAGAAAAAATTTGGTCAAACTATGCTTTTGAATAGAAATGTGCTATAATGAATTCAGAGTTTTAGGAAACTCGGGTGTTTATTGTTAGGGGCTTCTAGCCTCTTCGCGTTGAAAAGGAGAAATTTATGAAATTGAAATCTCTATTTAAGAGTTTATTACTTTTACCTATCTTAGTGCTCTTGGTAGCTTGTTCCCAAAGTCCTAAAGATACTTTTATTTCCCGACTGAAGGCGAGCCAAACAGATAAGGCTGTTGGCTATAAATTTGATGTTACGGTTAAGGATATTGTTGCATCGGATAGTGCCTCACAAGATTTTTCTTCGTTGAAAAATAAAACGTTTAGTTTTGATGTTAACATGTCAGAAAAACGTGATAAATTTGGTGTTACCATGGATTTATCAGCCTTGTCTGAGGGAGTTTCAAAATTGGATATGGTATTGGCAAATGATACCTATTACATGAGTGCTGATGCGGTTGCTAGCTATGCAGGTCTTGATAGCTCTGCATTTGAAGGCTACTACCTTGACGGAGAAGAATACACAGGTCAAGAAGTTTTTGACAGTAGCAGTTTTTCTGAAGAAACTAAAGCAGATTATTCTTGGTATAAAGAACTTGCGGATGATAAGTACACTAAAGATGACGATGGTAATGTCACTTTGACCTTGACAGTAGCAGAACTTTTAGAGGTTGCTAAGGAAAATGCCAAGGCGACTGACCAAGAAGAAACAGAAACCTATCTTAAATTAGCTCAAGCAGCCCTGTCAGATGATTCGAAAGTAACCATTACGATGGCGGAAGATAACTCAGGTAAAATGGATATGGATTTGATTTTTGCTTCAGGTGTTGACTATGGGGTTAAATCAGTGAAATTAAACATGACTTATAAGCAAGTTGACTACACTGAACCAAAAGTTCCAAGTAAAGATAAAATCTTGACTAAGAGCCAGTTTGAAGAAAAGGTTATGAGCAGCTATAAGATTTCTGATGAAGAGTTCAAAGAAATCTATTCTATGGTTGAAGGACAGGTGGCTAATGCAACTCAAGAGGACGTTCAAGCCTACATTGATAGCATTTCAAGTTATTTGACGGATGAACAACTCAAGAAGATGGAAGAGCTTAAGGCCAAGGCTGGTCAATAAAAATGAGGGAGTGATGAGCTCCCTTTTTGTGTGGATTTATGATAAAATAGCGACATTATACGGCTCTTTGTCAACTGTAGTGGGTTGACCAATTTAACACCGAGAGAGGACAGGACTTGTCTTCTCTCGTTTTATGTTTATGGCAATGAAAATACGAGTTTTGAAGTTTTCAAAGTTTCTGAAACCAAAGGCATTTCGCTTAATGACCTTGATGATATTGTTTGTCGCTTCGAGTTTAGCGTTGGAGTAAGGCAGTGCCAAGGCATTGACAATATCCTTGTCTTTCAAGAATGTCTTGAACACCGTCTGAAAGATAGGATTTACGCTATCAAGTGTTTTTTGGATAAGCTCAAAAAACTGGTCAGCTTGCTTTTCTTGGAAATGGAAAAGTAGGAGCTGATAAATCTCGTAGTGCTCTTTCAGTTCTTGGGAATAGCTGAGCAGCTTTGTGACAATTTCCTGATTAGTCAAGTGCATGCGAAAAGTCAGGCGATAGAAGCGTTTATCGCTAAGTTTTCGACTGTCTTGTTGTATCAATTTCCAGTAGCGCTTGAGGGCCTTGTATTCGTGGGATTTTCGGTCAAACTGATTCAGTACCTTGACGCGTAGCCTGTTCATGGCCCTGCTCATGTGTTGGAGTAAAATAGTCCAGTGGACTATTTTAGCCTCGAGCTAAGAAATTCGAAAGCGAGGGGTGGAAACGATCAAGGACTATTTTAGCAGATGGAAATAGTTTCTTAGCGATGTCGTAGTATGGGCTGAACATGTCCATGGTGATGACCTTGACCCGGCTT
>NZ_JBHRZV010000049.1:95619-95837 GCF_042649745.1 Streptococcus caprae
GGTTCTTGGGAATAGCTGAGCAACTTAGTGACAACCTCCTGGTTAGTCAAGTGCATGCGAAAAGTTGGGCGATAAAAGCGTTTATCGCTAAGTTTTCGACTGTCTTGTTGTATCAAGACCAGTAGCGCTTGAGGGCCCTGTATTCGTGAGATTTTCGGTCAAACTGGTTCATGACTTGGACACGCAGTCGGTTCATGGCCCGGCTCATGTGCTGAACG
>NZ_JBHRZV010000049.1:95847-96101 GCF_042649745.1 Streptococcus caprae
TTGTATTCGTGGGATTTTCGGTCAAACTGGTTCATGATTTGGACACGCAGTCGGTTCATGGCCCTGCTCATGTGTTGGAGTAAAATAGTCCAGTGGACTATTTTAGCCTCGAGCTAAGAAATTCGAAAGCGAGGGGTGGAAACGATCAAGGACGATTTTAGCAGATGGAAATAGTTTCTTAGCGATGTCGTAGTATGGGCTGAACATGTCCATGGTGATGATTTTAACACGATTTCTGACGCTTCTCGGATAGC
>NZ_JBHRZV010000049.1:96111-143207 GCF_042649745.1 Streptococcus caprae
GGTAGCCTGTGTCCGCCCATCAAGAATAGCTAGGATTTTGAGCGAGTCAAAGTCTTGAGCGATGAAGCTCATTTTGCCTTTCTTGAAACTGTACTCGTCCCAGCTCATATTCTCAGGTAGCCAGTTCAAGTCTGTCTTGAACTGGAATTCCTTTAGCTTTCGGATAACCGTTGAGGTTGATACAGCTAGGCTGTCAGCGATGGCCGTCATTGTCACCTTCTCAATCAGTTTCTGGGCGATTTTCTGATTAAGAATGACGGGAATTTGGTGGTTTTTCTTGACCAGTGAAGTTTCAGCGACAGCTATTTTCCTGCAATTTGAACAACGAAAACGGCGTTTCCTTAAACGAATTAACGTTTTATAGCCAGCACAGTCCAGGTAGGGTATTTTGGATGGTTTCTGGAAGTCGTACTTGGTCATCTGTTCTTGGCAATGTTGGCATTTTGGGGCAGGGTAGTCCAGCTTAGCGATGACTTCCTTGTGGGTTCCAGCATCGATATAGTCTGAAATCGAGATATTAGGGTCTTTTATTCCGAGTAGGTTTGTGATAAAATTGAACTGTTCCATATGAGTCTTTCTAATGAGTTGTTTTATCGCTTTTCATTATAGGTCATATGGGACTTTTTCTATACTCAAAAAGGCTCCATAATCTCTGCAGGGGAGTTACCCACTACAGAAATTATAGAGCCCATTATACTTAAAGAACGGTGAGGAGAGGTTAAGATGACCAAGGAATTAAAGGGGAGCCTGATGGTTCTGATTGCAGGTTGTGCCTGGGGCATATCAGGAGTATCGGGTCAATTTTTGATGGACCAAGGTGTTTCAGTCAAGCTTCTCACCAGTTTGCGTTTAATTATCGCGGGTCTGGTTCTAACAGGAATCGTTGGTCTTTCTCAACCCCAGCAGTTGAAAAAGATTGTAAAAGATAAAGGAACCCTGGTTGGGATTTTTATCTTTGCGATTTTTGGTCTCGTTCTCAATCAGTTTGCCTACCTCCAAGCCATTCGTTATACCAACGCAGGTACTGCAACGGTTTTACAATACATCACGCCGGTCTTGATTTTAGCCTTTGTCTGCTTGAAGAACCGTACTCGACCAACCTTGGCAGAAGTGGTAGCAATCGTGCTTGCTATCGGTGGGACCTTTGTGATTGCCACCCATGGGAAACTTGGCAGTTTGGCCATCACGCCAACGGGGCTTTTTTGGGGTATTTTGTCTGCCTTTACCTACGCAGCTTATATCCTCATTCCGGTCCGGTTGATTCAGAAGTGGGGATCGCTTGCCGTTATTGGGCTTGCCATGTTGATGGGCGGATTGGTATTTCCCTTGGCAACTCAGGCTTGGCAGTATGAGGTCCACCTATCCTTGAGTACTCTGTTGGCCTATCTTGGTCTGATTGGGATTGGAACGATTTTTGCCTATACCGTTTTCCTTAAAGGGGTTAGTCTGGTTGGAGCCGTAAAGGGGAGTCTACTAGCTTCTATTGAGCCTATCGCAGCGGTCTTTTTTTCTGTGATTCTTGTTCATGAAACATTTTATGCTGTGGATATTATCGGTATGGCTATGATTATCTCTGCGGTAACGCTAGTGTCGCTCCGCGATTTGCTGGCAGAAAAACAAGCGAAACAAGTAGAACATTAAAAAAGAGTGGAACAGAACTAAAAAAGTCACAAGAGTTCGTATTCCCGCCCCTGTATGGCTTTGACAGTTTGGGGGGAGGCTATCAAAGGTGCGAGCTTAAAAATTTGAAAGTGAGCAGTAGTTCAGTAGACTGTTTGAAGTTGGAAATTGAACAAGCGTTGTTTGCCTCAGTCGTTAGAACTGAAAAAGCTGATGAAATCAGAATATTAAAGTTCACTCAGCAGTGGTTCATTGGTGTGAAGCACCAAATGAACTGTTCAGGGGCCTTTCAAAGCTGGCAAGGCCAGTAGAAAGGCTCCCGACCACTGCGTCTTGCAAGTATAACTGAAAAAACAAAGAAGCTGATGACTTTTGTATCAGCTTCTTTTTTACTTATTCTTTTTACTCAACAGGCTTCGACAAAGAGTTGTCTGGCAACGCTTGTCGTAATCTGTAGCGATACTCCATCACGTTCAAGGGTCAGTGTGCCAGCAAAGTCATCGATGGCAGTAATGGCGAGCCTATCTCCGATAGCCAACTGATGTTCGCTCATATAGTTGAGCAAGGGCTCATTATCCTGAAAACGCACCAGGCGGTAACGACCAGGCCGATCGATTGTATCCAGTGTTATCTGATAATCTTCGACCAAGGGTTGCCCTTTTTGGGGGATGTTGCCACCATGCGGGCAGTGTTTAGGGAAGTTCAGTAGGATTTCAAGTCGATCGATGAAGAGGTCGGAGACGGTGTGCTCTAAGATTTCAGCTTCTTGATGAACTTGTTCGGGAGAATAGCTGAGCTGGTTGATGAGGAAGACCTCTAAGAGCCGATGCTTTCTGTAGAGCTGAGCTACTTGGTCTTGACCAGCTCCTGTAAGCAGGTAACCTGATTCTTTGCTTTTTTCAATCCAATTTTCTAGAAGGAGTTTTTTCAGCATCTCAGAAGCAGCAGGAGCAGAAACAGCCATATTCTCTGCAATCTGTTTATTGGTGATTTTATCGCTTGCTTGCCCCAACTCATGGATGCATTTTAAGTAGTCTTCTTTGTTAGGTGTCATACGTGGCTCCTTTTTCTTTGTTTTATTATAACAAAAATTTAAAAAATAGTTGACAAAAATATATTTTTAGCTTATATTTATATTAAAGTTAGGGCAACCTAATTTATAAAATAAACAAATTTAATCTAGGAGATACATATGTTTAAGAAACTTGCAATTGCCGGATTGGCACTGTTTTCGGCACTAGGGCTAGCAGCCTGCTCTGATTCAAAAGAGGCTGGGACTTCAACTGAAAAACCAACTGTAACGGTGACGACATCCTTCCTCTACGATATGGTTGACCAATTGGCTGGTGACTATGTCGACCGTGAACTGATTATTCCGGCTGGTGAGGATCCACACCTTTACGTCGCAAAATCAAGCGATCTTAAAAAGCTGCAATCTGCTGACCTTGTCCTTTATCACGGTCTTCACTTTGAAGGCAAGATGGTGGATGCACTTGAAGCGTCTGGTGTGGCAGTGACAAAAAACTTTGAAGAGAGTGAGATTGGCACTATGGAGGAAGATGGAGAAGTAGAAACTGATCCACACTTCTGGTTTGATGTTGCCCTCTACAAAAAAGCAACCGAGGTAGCTGCTGAAGAATTGGAAACATTGGTTCCAGATCATAAGGATGAGATTGCAGCAAACGTCAAGAACTACCTCAAGGAATTGGACGACTTAGATGCTTGGGTTAAGGAAAGTTTGGCTGATATTCCATCTGAGAGTCGTTACTTGGTCACTCCTCACGATGCCTTTAACTACTTTGCTCGTCGTTATGACTTTACCCTCTACGCTCCTCAAGGAGTGAGCACGGATTCTGAAGTTGCCAACAGTGACATGATGAAAACTGTTGATTTGATTATTGAACATAAAATCAAGGCTATCTTTACGGAATCAACGACAAACCCAGAGCGGATGGAAAAACTCAAGGAAGCTGTTGCTGCCAAGGGTGGTTCTGTAGAGGTCGTAACTGGAGAAGGTAAGGAACTCTTCTCAGACTCTCTAGCACCAGAAGGTGAAGACGGTGACACTTACATCGATATGTATAAACACAATGTTAACCTTATGGTTGAATACTTAAAATAAACTCTTTCAAAATCTTAACTTGCATGAGTAAGTTTCCTGTGTTAGGATAGGTAAGAGTAAGAAGAATAGCATGCAGTCAAGGTCTTGAGGTTCTCAGACCTTTTCTGTGTAGATGAAAGGAAACGACAATGCAGGAACAAATTTTAAGGGTTGAGCATTTGCGGGTCGACTATGGACAGGTACAGGCTTTAGAAGATATGACGCTGTCTATCCCCAAAGGAGTACGTGCGGCAGTGGTCGGTCCAAATGGTGCTGGGAAGTCCACCTTTTTCAAGGCAATTTTAGGACTAGAAAAGGCGACTCAAGGTCAGGTCACTCTTTTTGGTCAGTCTAATCAACTTGAGCAGATTATCAAGGACAAGGTAGCCTATATTCCTCAGGCTAGTCAAGTCAATTGGAATTTTCCAGCAACCGTTTATGATATCGTCATGATGGGACGGTTTGCCCATATCACAGGCCTCTTTAAGCGTCCTCGTGCACTGGACCGTCAAAAGGTTGAGGAAGCACTGGAGACCATGAGATTAACGGATTTGAAGGACCGTCAGATTGATCAACTTTCTGGTGGGCAGCGTCAGCGGGTCTTTATTGCTCGCGCCTTGGTTCAGGAGGCAGACCTTTATCTTATGGATGAGCCATTAGCGGGTGTTGATATTGAAACTGAAAAGATTATCATGGCAACACTAAAAACCTTTCAGGAGCAGGGGAAAACGTCGATTGTTATCCATCATGATTTGACGACGGTGAGTTCTTATTTTGACTATATGGTTTGGCTCAATCGCAGAGCTGTCGCAGCGGGTCCTCTTAAAGAGGTGATGACAGAGGCTAACTATCTAGCAACCTACCGGGTCCAGGATGTCAGTCTCCTCTTTGGTAAGGAGGGCTAGGTATGGACTTGTTAAGAGATTATAGTTTCTGGACGGTCGCTCTGGGAACCGTATTTCTGGCCTTGGCAGCTAGCTGTGTCGGGACCATTACAGTCCTGACCAAGCAAAGTCTAGTTGGGGATATGGTGGGACATGCCTCTTACCCAGGTGTGGTTTTTGCCTATATGGTGTTTCAGAGTCGCCAGCCCATCTTGCTGATGCTGGGAGCCATGCTTTCTGGCTATCTATCCTATGGCCTGGTTTACTGGGTTAGTCGGCATTACCGTCAAAGTTTGACCAATGGTCTAGCCCTGGTTTCGGCAGGTTTCTTCGGATTAGGGATGGTGCTGAAACAGTTTGTCCAGGGAAATGCACACTTTGTCAATGCCTCCCAGGCAGGCTTGCAGACCTATCTCTTTGGGCAAGCAGCCTTTATTCAAAAGGATGATGTGTTTTTGATTCTAGCTATGGCGACTGTGTGTTTGATTTTGTTTGTAGTCCATTACCAACAGTTTAGGCTTTATCTTTTTGACCCAGTATTTGCTCAGACACATGGCATTCGCATTGGTTGGCTCAAACAATTGACTATTCTTATGATGGTTGGTCTGATAGCCGTTGGACTTAAGGTGGTGGGAGCTATTTTGATGAGTAGTTTTCTCATCGCTCCAGCTGTCTTTGGGCTTCTCTTAGGGAAATCCTATCCGCGGGCTCTGCTATGGTCAGCTAGTCTAGGAATGGGTGCTGCTTTTGTCGGGACCTATGTGTCGTCTCTAGTTTCGGGGCTGTCGACAGGACCAAGTATTATTGTGACCATGACTGGTGTGACCCTTTTGGCTTACTTTGGTCAGTTGGCGATGAAAGGAGGACGGGTTCATGGGTGAAGTATTAGCGATTTTAATCTGCGTGGCCCTATCCTGTGGGCTAGTTGGCGGTCTTTTAGTGGTGCGTAACCAAGCCATGCTGGCAGATGCCCTATCCCATTCGGTGCTTTTAGGGATTGTTTTGGCCTTCTTTGTGGTCAAAGATTTGGACTCGCCACTCTTGATGTTAGGGGCGACGGTGTTTGGGGTACTGACGGTCTTTTTCATCGAGGGTCTGGCTAGTAAAGTCTTGGCACATGATGCGGCGACCGGCTTGGTATTCCCTCTATTGTTTGCTTTGGCCGTCATTTTAATCTCTCTTTTTGCACGTAATGTCCACCTGGATATTGACATGGTTCTGATGGGTGAGGTCCTCTTTGCCCCTCTTAATCGTATGGATTTGTTTGGGTTATCCTTGCCAAAAGCCTTGGTCAAGTCAATTGTTGTCCTGATTGGGGTTGTTAGTGCTATTGGATTGAGCTTTCCAGTGCTTAAGGTCTATCTCTTTGACCAGACGCAGGCTCGACTGGCAGGTATTTCTCGGTTGGCTTTGGAGATTTTTCTGACCTTATTGACAGCGCTGACGATTGTCAATTCCTTTGATTCGGTAGGATCGGTGTCAGTTATTGCCCTCTTAGTGGGACCTAGTATGACGGCTCTCCTGTGGGTCAAACAGTTCAAGAAGCTCATGTTTTGGACCTGTCTGGTGGCACTGGTGGAGGTGCTTGTAGCCTATGCCGTGGCTATGGCCTTGGACTTTACCCTGGCAGGGACTTGCGCCCTGGTCTGTCTCCTTGGTCATGTGGTCGCTCTGCTATTGCATAAAAATAGAAAATCTGTCTAAAGTAGGTCCGCTGGGCTTGCTTTTCTTGTTGCTAGAGAGGTGCTTTTTACTAAGAACTGTGGTAAAATAAGGGGTAATAAACTTTTTTGGAGTAGAATGTGAGTATAGAAGATTATAGGCCGACCTTTGCAGTGGAAGCAGTTTACGATCTGCGTCCAGACAGTCTAAGAAAACACAATATTCGTGCGGTTTTGGTGGATTTGGACAATACCCTTATTGCTTGGAATAATCCAGAAGGAACACCGGAATTGCGGGAATGGTTGGATGAGATGACGGAAGCTGACATTCCGGTTGTCGTAGTGTCTAATAATAATCATAAACGGGTGCAACGGGCGGTCGAGGCCTTTCACGTTGACTTTGTCAGTCGGGCCATGAAGCCATTTACGCGTGGCATCAATATAGCCATTGAACGTTACGGCTTTGATCGTGAAGAGGTGGTTATGGTTGGTGACCAGATGATGACAGACATCCGGGCTGCCCACCGAGCAGGTATTCGGTCAATCCTGGTTAAGCCTATCGTCACGTCTGATGCTTGGAATACCCAGTTTAACCGCTGGCGAGAGCGTCGGGTTAAGGCCAAACTCACGGAAAAATACGGTCCCTTGGACTATAAAAAGGAACTTTAAGTGGAAAAATTATTGTGTATCGGGTGCGGTGCCAGCATCCAGACGGAAGATAAGGCAGCAGTGGGTTATACACCCCAGTCTGCCCTGGAAAAGGGGCTTGAAACTGGCGAACTTTACTGCCAACGTTGTTTCAGGCTCCGCCATTATAACGAAATCACCGATGTCAACATCTCAGACGATGAGTTTTTGAAACTCCTCCACGAAGTTGGGGATAGCGATGCTCTTGTAGTCAATGTGGTTGATATCTTTGACTTCAACGGCTCAGTCATTCCAGGGCTATCTCGCTTTGTATCAGGCAATGATGTGCTCTTGGTCGGAAATAAAAAGGATATTCTCCCTAAGTCAGTCAAGGATGGCAAGGTCACTCAGTGGCTGACGGAACGGGCTCATGAAGAAGGACTGCGTCCTGTTGATGTTATTTTAACCTCTGCTCAGAACAAGTATGCCATCAAGGAATTGATTGAGCGGATTGGCCAACTGCGCAAAGGCCGGGATGTCTATGTGGTCGGCGTGACCAATGTTGGTAAATCAACCCTCATTAATGCCATTATCCAGGAAATCACAGGTGATAAGGACATCATCACGACTTCTCGTTTCCCAGGAACGACCTTGGATAAGATTGAAATTCCGCTGGATGACGGCAGTTACATCTTTGACACGCCGGGGATTATCCATCGCCACCAAATGGCCCACTATCTGACGGCCAAGGACCTCAAGTACATCAGTCCCAAGAAGGAAATCAAGCCCAAAACCTACCAGCTCAACCCAGAGCAAACCCTCTTTTTGGGTGGCCTAGCACGCTTTGATTATGTTTCTGGAGAAAAGCAGGGCTTCACAGCTTATTTTGACAATAACCTGCAACTTCACCGGACGAAACTCGCTGGAGCCGATGCCTTTTACGATAAGCATGTTGGGACGCTGTTGACACCGCCAGCCAGCAAGGACTTGGCTGAGTTTCCAAAACTCATCAAGCATGACTTCACCATCACGGAAAAGACCGATATCGTCTTTTCGGGCTTGGGCTGGATTCGTGTGTCCGGAATCGCAAAAATCTCAGCCTGGGCGCCAGAAGGCGTTGCTGTCATCAAGCGCAAGGCGATTATCTAAAGTCGCTGAATCAACAATTAGTTGATAGAGCTAGAATTTATTGAGACTGGCTCTAGCAGGTGGAGTCCTTCAGGTATCTTTAGACTTGGCTTATCTAGCCATACGCTAAAGTGAACTTGGGTCGGGAAAACTGTCCTGCTCTGCTATTGAACAAAAAGAAAGAAAACCTATGCTAACATCTAAACAACGGGCCTTCCTCAAGTCGGAAGCCCACAGCCTCAAACCTATCGTCCAGATTGGCAAGAACGGTCTCAATGACCAAATTAAAACCAGCGTCCGTAATGCCTTGGATGCTCGTGAGCTGATCAAGGTCCAACTCCTGCAAAATACGGATGAGGATATCAATGAGGTCGCTGAAATCCTGGAGGAGGAAATCGGTGCGGACACTGTTCTCAAAATCGGTCGCATCCTTATCCTTTACAAGCAGTCGGCCAAGAAAGAAAATCGCAAACTCTCTCCTAAGGTGAAGGTAATCTAGGGGACGAGCCCCGCAGCTACTAAGAATCACAAGGAAGACATTATGGCACTTGAACTCTTAACCCCTTTTACAAAAGTTGAATTGGAAGTTGAAACCAAGGACAAGAACCGCAAGCAGGTCGGCATCTTGGGTGGAAATTTTAATCCTGTCCACAATGCCCATTTGGTTGTGGCTGATCAAGTCCGCCAGGAACTGGGCCTAGACAAGGTCTATCTGATGCCGGAATTTTTGCCACCCCATGTGGACAAGAAGGAAACCATTGACGAGCAGCACCGCCTCAATATGTTGTTACTGGCTATTAACGGTGTTGAGGGCTTGGACATCGAGACGATAGAGTTGGAGCGCCAGGGCATTTCCTATACCTATGACACCATGAAGCTCTTGACCGAGGCCAATCCTGACACGGATTACTACTTCATCATTGGAGCTGACATGGTCGAGTACCTGCCCAAGTGGCACCGGATCGAGGAGCTGGTCGACCTAGTTCAGTTTGTCGGTGTTCAGCGACCTAAGTACAAGGCAGGGACCAGCTATCCTGTCATCTGGGTAGACGTTCCTCTCATGGACATCTCCTCCAGTCTGGTCCGTGACTTCCTCAAAAAGGGCAAAACCCCTAACTATCTCCTGCCTGAGCCAGTCCTCGCCTACATCAAGAAAGCGGGGCTCTACCGATGAAATACGACGCCTATATCGATTTTTCTCGCGAGGCGCTTTTGGAAAAAATAGCCGGAGCTATGAGCGAGAAACGCTTCCGCCATGTTTTGGGTGTTGAGGAGACCAGTCTGGAGTTAGCCGCACGCTACGCGACGGACCCCGTCAAGACCAGCCTAGCGGCGCTCTTGCATGACTACGCCAAAGAGCAAACGGACAGCGTTTTTCTAGACCTGATTGACCGCTACCAGCTGGACCCAGACCTGAAACACTGGGGAAACAATGTCTGGCATGGAGTGGTTGGACGCTACTTGATTACCGAGCATTTCGGCTTGACAGACGAGGAGATTCTCACCGCCATCGCCCGACACACGGTGGGAGCAGGCGAGATGACTCTGCTTGATAAGGTCCTCTATGTGGCAGACTACATCGAGCCTGGGCGGGATTTTCCAGGTGTGGACACTGCGCGTGCCATCGCCAAGGAAGACCTGGACAAGGCCGTCGCCTACGAAACCGCCCGTACCGTCGAACACCTAGCCCACAAAGGTATCCCCATCTACCCACAGACCATCGAGACCTATAATGGGTATGTGGGGTATCTATGATCACATTGAAACCTGTTGATGAGAGCAGCTTTTATCAGGTCTTACAGCTAACGGTGCGTGAGGAGCAAAGACATTGGGTCGCGGATAATGCGACGTCTCTTGCTGAGTGCTGGCTCTATCGTGACAATGGCGATGTCTTTCCCTATGCTGTTCATACGGATGAAGGTGTGGTTGGTTTTGTCCTGATTGACATTGATGAGGACGACAAGCAGTTTATGCTCTGGCGGGTCATGATTGACCAAAGCCAGCAAGGGAAAGGTTACGGTAAATCCGTGCTAGAAGCGGTGATGGAACTTGCTAAGAACCATCCTATTTGTGATCACCTGCGCGTGGACTATGTCAAAGGAAATGACAAAATGGCTCACCTCTTGAGCAAACTCGATTTTGAGGTTTGCGGTGAGGATGAGCGGGAAATGTTTACCCAAAAAACCTATAAAAGGTACCCATCTATCCACAGATTATCGAGTTCTGTAAGGAGCGCGTGAAACGCGCCACAAGCGGATGCTGATGCTGTGGTGAAATACTTGGTAGCAGAGGTTTGCTACCAAGTGACGGAAGTTTTGAGACTTGGGGCTCAAAACTTAGGTATGGAACTCTGCAAGAGGTTGCTACCGTCCGCACCACCCAAGTCAGTATCAAAAAATAATCATAAAGGAAAACAAATGACCAAACAAGAATTACTAGAAATCATCGTCAAGGCCGCTGATGAAAAGCGGGCTGAGGACATCGTAGCTTTAGACCTGGCTGGCTTGACTAGCATGACCGACTACTTTGTCATCATGAATGCGACCAACTCCCGCCAGCTAGAGGCCCTTGCGGACAATATCCGTGAGAAGGTCAAAGAAGCAGGTGCTGACGCCAGCCATATCGAAGGCGACAGTAAGGGTGGCTGGGTTCTCTTGGATCTCAACGATGTCATCGTCCACATCTTTGCTGAGGACGAGCGTTACCACTACAACCTGGAAAAACTCTGGCACGAGGCACCACTGGTGGACGTGACAGGATATATTGCCTAATGAACAGCTGAAAAGCTGTTTCTTTTGTAGCGAGCCTAGAAAGGTATCAAAAAAGAAAATGACTAAAAACTACGAAACCTTTGCGTCGGTTTACGACGCCATCATGGACGATTCGCTCTATGATGCCTGGACGGACTTTTCGCTCCGCCATTTCCCCAAAAAAGCCAAAGGCACTCAGCTCCTAGAGCTGGCCTGCGGAACGGGCATCCAGTCGGTGCGGTTCGCACAAGCGGGCTTTGCCGTGACGGGCTTGGACTTGAGCCAGGAGATGCTGGACATCGCCGCCAAGCGCGCAGCTTCAGCCAAGGTCGCTATCGACTTTGTGGCAGGCAACATGCTAGACCTATCTGGTGTCGGGAGCTTTGACCTAGTGACCTGCTACTCGGATAGCCTGTGCTACCTGGCGGATGAGGTCGAGATGGGGGACACTTTTGCCCAGGTTTACGCCCATCTCAATGAGGGCGGGACCTTTATCTTTGACGTCCACTCCGTTCATCAGACGGACGAGGTGTTCCCGGGTTACTCTTACCATGAAAATGCCGACGACTTTGCTATGGTCTGGGACACCTATGAAGACGAGGCACCGCACTCCGTGGTTCACGAGTTGACCTTTTTCATCCAGGACGAGGATGGACGCTTTACCCGCTATGATGAGATTCACGAAGAACGCACCTACGACCTCCTGACCTACGATATCCTGTTGGAGCAAGCAGGCTTCAAAAATGTCAAAATCTATGCTGACTTTGAGGATAAGGAGCCGATGGAGACCAGCAAGCGGTGGTTTTTTGTGGGGAGGAAGTAGGAGGTAAATATGGATTGGGTAAATTGCATAGATTGGTTTTTACGTATTTTACAAATCATAGCTTTTGTTGGGGTCATATTGAAGGTTTCTGTTCAGAAAGGTTATTCAAGTAATATAAAGGTAGAGGATGTCACACAGAAAGAAGAAAAAGATTATTTTTCTAGATTTCGTTTTATTGATCAGTATGAACATTTAGAGCATGGTTTTGAAAAAATCTTGATTTATCCTGTAGAAACAGATATTAAAAAATTGGTTTTTTATAATTTAACCTATGAAAACGGAAAATTGATTAAAAAATTGATTGAGACAAAGCGAGATATAAAAAATAGCACAGCTATTTTATTGAGAACAACACTTCCTGAGGGGGTTCCATCTTTAAAGATAGAGTGGACAACATCTGACGGGGAGATAGGAGAACACATTTTCCGTTACAACGGCTTTAACGGATATCATCATTTAACTGAGTATAAGTATAGATTAACTCTTAAGAAAAAAATCTTATCTGTTTTCGGTTTAAATTAGAATAGACCAACCTATAATATTTGATTACACTTTTGATAGGAGAAATATATGAATAAGTACTTGAGATTATTTCATTTTTCTAAGAATGAAGCAGATGTAGCGGTAGAATCGGGAATTATCTTTGATAATCAATATGAAAATTTTTCTGATATTTCCAGAGATATTGATAATCGTGTTTTATCATGTAGAGATGACCGTAATGTAAAAAACTTTCGGTTTAAAAGACCTACTCTGGAACTGGTTACAAATGTTTCAGAAATTTTTGATAGTCAAGAGACATTTGAGACACGTTCACAATTCATAGCTGAAAAGTTTAAAGAAGCAATACAAAGAAGATTTCATAAAGATTTTTATCTTGTTGTCTTTGCTACTCGAATAGCTGATGAAGACTTACTTTTTATTGCAAAAATGGAAACCAATACTGCTTTACAGGTGACAGACCAAAATACATTGAAAACTCTTAGAGATGTCTTACCTGATAGTAAATCAAGATTACATAAGGCAGTTGTAATTTATAAGGAATCAACAGTTCGGTATAAAGAAGGAAGGGAGGAGGAAGGTCAAGAACGCAGTAATATCCATTCAAAAGTTTTGGATAGATCTGATGATAATATTTCAGAGTATTTTTTAGGTAAATTTTTAGAAAGTGATCCCATTATTGACAATCCAGAAGCAGCAGCCCAGATAGCATTTGAGAATATTGCTCTTGTTACAAAGCCATATATAAAAACTGATAGAGAGCCTGATAGTGTTGAGAAGAAATTAAAATATTTTCTTTCAGAAGAACGACAGACATCGTTTGAGGGACTAATTCATGAAGTACAAGATTTACTTGATTTTGCGAATGCAGATAGACCAACAGATGCTGAAGCTTTGGCAAAACAAGCTTATGATAATGCCAAATCTAAGAATAATACTGTTGTACAAGAATTTAGAGCGAAGTTAAAACGTCCACCAAAGAAAACATTTATTTCATCTGATGATTATGGAGATAGGAAATTTAAGGTATCGTATTATGAAAGTTTAGAAGAAGCTGATATTATTATTTGGGAGGAAATTGAGGAATATAAAATTTTAAAAATTCACAAAGACTTACTCCCAATAGAAGAAAAAGGTCATTCAAATGCTGAGTGAATTATTTGAATTATTATCACATAATTCATCATTCTTAGATTCTATTACGACTAATATCATGGAATTTCGAGATGATGGAACGTTTAAATATCAAATTCAACTTCTTTCAATAAATAAAGAAGAAACATTATTATTACAGAACTCTTTAGGGCCTTTTGATAGTCAGGGCAATATGACTATTCATATTAATGATTTTCATATTAAAGATAAACCTGAAATTTCAGAGAAAAATAAGATTGCACTAACAATTTCTCAAAAGTATTTACCAGATGAAACAATCTATTTATTTTTAGAAAAAGATTTTCCTCTGTTTGAGAGAAAATTTTTAGAAAAATGTTGTTTTAAAGATTTGGTTGATTATCAAAATAAAATAACAATTGAATTTCCTGAAAATAATATAGATATTTGTTCACCTATTTTTTCCACTCTAAAGAATGATAGTATTCAAATTCCTAAGATTTTTCTTGAGAATAAAAATTTTCAACAAATAAGTCTTTTTGCAACTCCATACTTAGTCAACTCAAATAATATTTCTAAGTATGCTAGTCATGCAATTGACGGGCTACTTGATATTTTATCAGAGAGAAGAATATCAGATGATGAGATCATTATTAGTTTTAATAGAAATTCGATACTGGATAGAAGAAAGATTATTTTAAATCAATCTACGTTTGATAACTTATACTATATTTTGAATTTTATATTCTCTGAGAGAGAAAAATATTATGATAGATTAATAATTTTTAAAGATTTATTTTCAGTTCTTGCGAATGAAAATGATGAGCTATCAGATAAAGAATTTGAGAAATTATCAAAGAAACTTAAGTCTAATTATACACTTTTTATTACTGATAAAATGAAAAGTTATATGGATGATAAAAATAAGTTAACGGAAGAATACGCTAAAATTCATAGTGAAACCATCGCTGGTATTCGCACTGTTATTAATGATTTAACGCAACAAATTACAGTGCTATCAGGTACAATTCTAGCTTTTCTGTTATTTGATGGTATAGAAAATATAACTAAAATATTGATTTCATCAATTGTAGCAATGCTGTATTTGGTTATTATAAATTTTGTTAACCATCAAAAGGGTTGGTATTTTGAATCAGAAGCTATTCTAAAAAATAAACAACATGTAAAGAGTATGTATCAAGTATTGAGCAGTGTTGAGCAAGAGTTCATTCAATCATTGGATAGTGACTTTGATAAAGACTTGGATAAGCTGAAAAGAATTGAAAAGTTTAATAAATATTTTTGTCTGATTTTACTATTTGTTAGTTTCCTAGTATTGTTATGGGCATGATTAAATATATAATCATTGTTATTAGATATTTTTACCATGCTACCCACCTACGAAAAAATCCCCCCACTTTTTTCCTGACAGGTTATCAAAAATGATATAGAAGTAGCTTAATGGGAGATGAGAAGGATGAAAGAATACACGACATTTAATCAACAGCTGATGATTCTAAGAAACCGTGGTATGATTGTGCCGACGGATGGTAAGCCCAAGCGTTTTTTAGAGCAGGAAAATTATTACAATGTGTTCAACGTCTACAAGGACTTGTTTTTGAAAAAGATATTTATCACTTATCGTCCCTCTCTCCAACCCGTCTTGCAGCTGAAGAAGCTCATTCGTAAAGGTAAAGAAGGTGGCTAGTGATTCTCTGTTTGTCGGTGATGGGACTTCTTACGTTAATGATAGTCGAAAACAAGCATGACACTTTTTCATCCAATGTTGTGCCTTGAGTGAAACGAAAGGAATGAACAATCATTATGGTATTAGAAAACAAGTTAGGCTTAACCACTTCCAGCGACTTGGCAAGGGAAGAGGAAAAAATCAGTAAAAAAAGCATTGGAGCTTTTTGAACAAGATTTGCTTAGAGACAAACCTCCAGGCATGTTTAGTACCCTCGCCTTTATTCACACCCACCTTTTTGAGGATATTTATCCTTTTGCAGGAAACATTCGGACGGTCAACCTCGCCAAAGGGAATTTCCGTTTTGCTCCGACCATGTACCTTCGAGCTGCTCTTGAGCATATCGACACCATGCCCCAAGCGACCTTTGACGCTATTATCGACAAGTATGTTGAGATGAACGTCGCTCATCCCTTTCGTGAGGGTAATGGCAGAGCAGGGAGACTTTGGCTTGACCACCTTCTAAAACATCAGTTAGGACAAGTTGTTGACTGGTCAAAAATTGATAAAGAAGATTATCTTCTTGCCATGGAACGTAGCCCCATTCGAAGTATTGAAATTAAACACCTTATCCAGCATGCCTTGACAACAGCTGTAGACAACCGTCAGATTTATATGAAAGGGTTGGACGCCAGCTATCATTACGAAGGTTATTTTACCTATAAAACGGACGAATTATAGCTATTCTGCCGAAACAATAAGTTTTTCAGCAACAGCTAATAAAAAGATAGCTTGCCCAATCCCTTCCCAACCCACTAAAACTTGGGAAAAGCGACAGTTGGGGGAAGTAGCGGAGATAAATCCTAAATCAGTTCTCCCTGAGGAATTCGAATACATTGATTTAGAGTCGGTAGTTGGGACAGAACTAGTTTCTCATAGGAGTGAAAATCTGCAATCAGCTCCATCTAGAGCTCAGAGGCTTGCTCAAAAAGGTGATATTTTTTATCAAACAGTTAGACCTTATCAAAAAAATAACTACTATTTTGATAGAGTTGAAGAGAATTTTGTATTTTCTACAGGATATGCGCAAATTCGTACTAGCAATGATGGTAGATTCATATTTACGTCTATTCAGACGGACAACTTTGTAACAATGGTGCTAAATAGTTGTACAGGTACGAGCTACCCTGCAATCAACTCATCTGATTTAGCTAAAATATTATTTTATCTCCCCACCCACCCCGAACAAACCGCCATCGGCAACCTTTTCTCCCAGCTAGACAGGGCTATCGCTCTTCAAGAGTGTCTTTTTAAAAGGTATAAACTACCATCTATATTGTCAAATTACTGAATGTTCGTGGTTTAAACCAATTATTTTTTTATTTTTTTCTGATAGAGAAAGGAGATTTATGACTGATACAATGACTTCTCAGAGTCTTTACAATTCCTTGTGGAAGGCGGCGGATATTCTCCGGGGTGCAGCTGAGAAGACCATTCGTCAAAAACTATTGGAAATGGGAGCTATTGATACCGTTATTGGTCTGCCATCTAATATTTTTTACAATACCAGCATTCCAACAACGGTCATTGTCCTCAAGAAAAATCGGACCAACAAGGATGTTCTCTTTATCGATGCTTCCAAAGAATTTGAAAAAGGGAAAAATCAAAACAAACTATTGGATGAGCATGTTGAACATATCTTGAAAGTCTATCAAGACCGCCAAGAGGAAGAAAAATACGCTCATGTAGCCAGTTTTGAGGAAATTGTTGAAAATGACTATAACCTCAATATTCCTCGCTATGTCTCCACTTTTGAAGAAGAGCCAGTTGTCCCTCTATCAGAGCTATCAAAAGAACTTATTTCTATTGACGAAGAGTTGGCCAGAGTAGAAAAAGACTTGTATGGCATGATGAGTCAACTGGTAGCAGACACACCAGACCTAGAAGAAGAACTGAAAAGTCTGATGGCGCTGTTTGAGGCAAGTGAATAAGATGACCATTTCAGGTATTATCGCGGAGTTCAATCCCTTTCATAACGGCCACAAGTACCTGCTGGATCAGGCGGAAGGCCTGAAAATCGTCGCTATGTCAGGCAATTTTTGCCAGCGGGGCGAGCCTGCTATCGTGGACAAGTGGACGCGTGCCCAGATGGCGCTGGACAACGGTGCAGACATCGTGGTGGAGTTGCCCTTTCTGGTGGCGGTCCAGTCGGCGGACTACTTTGCCCAGGGCGCGGTGGACATCCTTCATCAGCTGGGCGTGGACCAGTTGGTTTTTGGGACGGAGGAATGGCAGAGCTATCAGACAGTTGCCGATACCTATGCGGAAAAAAGAGAGGAGATGGAGGTTTTTCTAGCCGACCAACCAGCTTATCTGTCCTATCCTGAGAAAGCCCAAGCCATGTGGAAGGCGTTCACAGGTCTAGAATTTTCAGGCGACACACCCAACCATATCCTGGCGATAGCCTACGCCAAGGCGGTCGCAGGAACAGGTATTCACCTCTGTCCTATCCAGCGGCAGGGAGCTGGTTTTCACTCAGAGGACAAGGTCAGTCAGTTTGCCTCAGCGACCGCCATCCGCAAACACATGGACGATAAAGACTTTGTCCGCCAGGTCAGCCCTGCTGCAGACTTATTGCTAGGAGCGCCACGAGTGAGCTGGACAGATTATTTCCCTCTGCTCCGCTACCAAATCTTGACCAATCCAGACCTGACAGACATCTATCAAGTTAATGAGGAATTAGCCAGCCGCCTCCGCTCTGCCATTGGGACAAGTGAGACAATCGAAGACCTCATCGAGCAGGTGGCGACCAAGCGCTACACCAAGGCACGGGTGCGACGGGTCTTGACCTATATCCTGGTGCAGGCGAGAGAAGCAGCACTCCCGTCCAGCCTGCGGGTGCTGGGTTTTAGTCCAGCTGGGCAAGCCCATTTGTCGACCCTGAAAAAGTCAGTCTCTCTCGTCACCCGTATCGGCAAGGAGCCCTGGGACCAAATCACCCAGCAAGCTGATCGCGTCTATCAACTTGGGGCTCCCGACCTACCAGAGCAAAATTGGGGACGCACCATTCTAAAAAGTGATTTATAATGAAGGTACCAAGGAAATTTGGTGCCTTTTTTGCTGTCTAAGTACACTCGCTTGGGAAAAGCGACAGTTGGGGGAAGTGTTGACAATAAATAGTGGTCGAGATTATAAGCATCTAGAACCTGGAAAAATTCCAGTTTACGGTACAGGTGGATTTATGTTATCCGTTTCAGAGGCGTTATCTGCAGAGCTAGATGGAATTGGTATTGGTCGAAAAGGTACAATTGATAAACCTTTTATTTTGAGAGCTCCTTATTGGACTGTTGATACGTTGTTTTATTGTATTCCTAGGGAAATGAACAATTTAAACTTTCTATATTCGATATTTACAAAGATAAATTGGAAAGCGTTGGACGAATCAACTGGTGTTCCATCATTATCTAAATTGACTATTAAAAATGTGAATGCGAAAATCCCTTCTCATTCCGAACAAACCGCCATCGGTACCTTTTTCTCCCAGCTGGATCGGGCTATCGCTCTTCAAGAGCGTACGTTTTTGAAAAAATAAAAGGAGGACATATATTATGTCACATGCAGATAAAAATCAACAGCTTTTTCATCAGTATTATCTGGACTGGATAGATGTCTATAAGCGGGGTGCAGTGAGAGAGGTGACCTTGAGGAAATACCTTACGAGTCATTCTTGGGTTGTCAAGCTGATGCCGGAAGTGAGGCTCTGCGATTTGAACCGTGTTACTTATCAAAAACTTATCAATGATTATGCGAAACAGCATGAAAAGCAGACGACCTTAGATTTTCATCATCAGCTAAAGGGAGCTATTCTAGATGCTGTCGATGAAGGTTACTTATCCAAGAATCCAACACGAAAAATTGTCATCAAAGGGAAGAAGCCTGGTCTGAAAAAGCCAAAATTTCTTAATCAATTTGAGTTGCAACTGTTGTTGAATCATTTGGATTTAGGGGCTGAGGTGAACTGGGATTGGCTGATTTTTTTAATCACCAAAACAGGTCTCCGTTTTTCTGAAGCATTAGCGGTAACACCAGCAGATTTTGATTTTTCGCGTCAAATGCTAGTTGTCAATAAAACGTGGGATTATAAGAATGGGCAAGGATTTTTACCGACAAAAACAGCTTCCTCCATTCGTAAGGTTCAATTGGATTGGCAGACCGTTATTCGTTTTGAAGAATTGATCCGTCACTTGCCTGCGGATGCTCCGATTTTTGCTCGAGAGGCCGTTTTTAATTCGACGGTAAATGCCCATCTGGAAAAACATTGCCGTTCCTTAGAGATACCAGTGATATCATTACACGGCTTACGGCATACACATGCCTCCTTGTTACTCTTTGCAGGGGTGTCGATTGCCAGTGTATCCAGACGCTTGGGACATTCCAACATGACAACTACTCAAAAAGTCTATCTCCATATCATTCAAGAGTTGGAAAATCAGGATATGGACTTGATGATGCGTTCATTATCACGACTGTAATTCTTTAACCCATCAGCAGACGCTCTCTGCTGATTTCTTTTTTAAAAGGTCAAAAAAAGTCAAATAAAACCATTGACCTTTATTGACCAATGGTGTATAATAGTTTTCGTAAGGTAAAGAAACCTTGCGAATCCAAATGGATTTTATTTTTAAGACAAAGGTCAGTTTAGGTCAGAAACGAACAGAACTAGAACTGACAATCAGAAAGGAGGCTTGGTCATGGACAGGCGATTATTTTTTGAAAGATTGGTCAGTGAAGGTCAACTGTACCTGGCTGAGCCGGAAATTATTCCACGAGTGACATGGCGTCACTTTGATTTTTAGAATATTGGTCAGAAATGGTCAATCAAAATACACAAAACTAACAAACATTACAATTTAGAAAAGGAATTGAACCCGAACCGAAAGCTCGGAAAAAAGATAGCTCGTAGCTGACATCAGGATATCAGCCGACCTCCTATTTTTCAGTCGCTTTCTAGTGGTTCTTGGTATCTTATTTATGAATAACAACTTTAACAATTTCAACAACATGGACGATATTTTCAACCAACTCATGGGCAACATGGGTGGCTACTCTAGTGAGCGGCGTCGTTACAGCATCAACGGTCGCGAGGTGACGCCGGAAGAGTTTGCCTACTACCGTCAAACTGGTCAGCTTCCGCAAAGTGAAGCCAGCTCTGCTATGCCCCAAAAACAAGGGAACATGAAGCAAGACGGCATCCTAGCCAAACTAGGCACCAACTTGACCGAGCAGGCACGTCAAGGCAAGCTCGATCCTGTCATCGGGCGCAACAAGGAAATCCAGGAAACGGCTGAAATCCTGGCCCGTCGGACCAAGAACAATCCGGTCATGGTCGGGGACGCTGGGGTCGGTAAGACTGCGGTTGTCGAAGGCTTAGCGCAGGCTATTGTCAACGGTGATGTGCCAGCTAGCATCAAAAACAAGGAAATCATCTCCATCGACATCTCTGGACTTGAGGCTGGAACCCAGTACCGTGGGGCTTTTGAGGAAAATGTCCAAAACTTGCTGGACGAGGTCAAACAGGCTGGCAATATCATCATTTTCTTCGATGAAATCCACCAAATCCTGGGCGCTGGTTCAACGGGGGATGGTCAAGGTTCTAAGGGCTTGGCGGACATTCTCAAACCTGCCCTGTCCCGTGGCGAGCTCTCTGTCATCGGGGCGACCACCCAGGATGAGTACCGCAATACCATCTTGAAAAATGCTGCGCTGGCCCGCCGCTTCAACGAAGTCAAGGTCAATGCACCGTCTGCAGCGGACACCTATGAGATTTTGAAAGGCATCAAGCCGCTCTATGAAGCCCACCACAACATCGAGTTGCCAGATAGTGTCTTGAAGGCAGCAGTGGACTACTCTGTGCAGTACATTCCACAACGGAGCTTGCCAGACAAGGCCATCGACTTGATCGACGTGACGGCAGCTCACTTGGCAGCCCAACACCCTGCGACAGACCTCAAGAGCTTGGAAGCAGAAATGGCTGAAGCCAAACGCCTGCAAGAAGCAGCAGCAGAGCGGGAGGACTACGAAACAGCCCTTAATGAAAAAGTGCGGATTGAAAAACTGCAAGAGCAGATGGACAACCACACCGAGAGCCAAAAGGTCGTGGCTAGTGTCAACGATGTAGCAGAGGCAGTGGAACGCATGACCGGCATCCCTGTATCGCAAATGGGGGCCTCAGACATTGAGCGCCTCAAGGACATGAAGTCTCGCTTGGAGGCTAAGGTCATCGGGCAAAATCCTGCAGTTGAGGCTGTCTCTAAGGCCATTCGCCGCAACCGTGCTGGCTTTGACGAGGGCAACCGCCCAATCGGCTCCTTCCTCTTTGTCGGTCCAACAGGTGTCGGCAAGACCGAGTTGGCCAAGCAACTGGCCCTGGATATGTTCGGCAACAAGGATGCTATCATCCGCCTGGACATGTCTGAGTACAGCAATCGGACAGCAGTGTCTAAGCTGATTGGGGCGACGGCTGGTTATGTCGGCTACGACGACAACAGCAACACCCTGACCGAGCGTGTTCGCCGCAACCCTTACTCCATCGTGCTTTTGGACGAGATTGAAAAGGCAGACCCACAGGTCATCACCCTCTTGCTCCAGGTCCTGGACGACGGTCATTTGACGGACGGCCAAGGCAACACCGTCAACTTCAAGAACACGGTTATCATTGCGACTTCTAACGCTGGCTTTGGCTATGGCTCTTCTGGGGAAATGGCGGAGCAGGACATCATGGACCGGATTGCACCATTCTTCCGTCCAGAGTTCCTCAACCGCTTTAACGGCGTGATTGAGTTTAACCACTTGAACAAGGAAGACTTGGGGCAAATCGTGGACCTCATGCTGGCTCAGGTCAACCAAACCCTTGGCAAGAAAGGCATTCACTTGGATGTTACCGACGTAGCTAAAGACCTCCTCATGGAAGAAGGCTACGACCCAGACATGGGTGCCCGCCCACTGCGCCGTGTCATCGAAAGCCAAATCCGCGACAAGGTCACTGACTTCTACCTGGACAACCTGGAGGCTAAAGATCTTCAAGCAGACGTGGTTGACGGGGAAGTCGTCATTACAGAAAAAGTAGCTTAATCAGAAAAGCCACCACCTATTCACATAGGCGGTAGCTTTTTAGTAGAGATTATTTTTTCGGTTTAGCCTGATAGGCACTATAGAGGTAAAATAGTGTCGTTGCCAAGGTCAAGTAGAAGAATAGACCAGCCCGAATAAGGGCAAACGGCAGTTCAAAGAGAAAAGAGAAGATAAACGCTTTGCCGCTTAATTCCCAAAGTCCTGGTGTTAAAAATAGAGATTTAGGGTCTTGAAAAGGAGTAGCGAGATCGGAGATGCTGGTGAAATGAATAAAACTGTAACATAAGAAAATCATGGCTGTGGCAAGGGCGCTTTTACGGTACCGTTGATAGAAAGCCAATTGCGATTCCTCATCAGAAAACAGAACGTCTTTATGACCATGAGCGAGTTGTCGGAAGTAGTGGCTCCCACTGGACGGTGATCCAGAAATGTGTTCCCAACCGCTGTCTTCAAAAAGCATGAGATAGTCCTGGTATTGTTCCTTGGATAGTTGATCTCGGAAATCAATTCGGACAGTGGTGATTTGTTCAGCAATACAAGGTTCAAAGTGGTAATAGAGTTGGGGAATAGGAACGCCTACCAATCGATATCCTTTGGATTGCATACGGTTTATCCAGTCTTCTTCTCTTTTTAAGTTAGTGAATAATTTCCATTTTTTCATGATAGCCTCCTACAAATTAAAGTGTTCAGCGATTTGAGTGAGTTTTCGAAGACGTTTTGTTTCCAGAATAAGGATTTCTTTTCCAGCCTCAGTGATCTGATAGACCTTTCGCCGAGCATCATTGGAAGGAACACTGGTAATCCAATTAAGTTTTAACAAATTTTCAATGGCTCCGTACATGGTTCCAGCTGCAATTTTAACCTCACCATCGCTCATGTCATCTACCAACTGCATTACAGCATAGCCATGAGCAGGTTCCATCAATGCCAATAAGATATAGTAGGTCGTCTCCGTTAAAGGAAGTTGCTTGGGTCGTTTCACTAGGCATTACCTTTCTAGTCTGTTCAACTATACAGTTTAACTTTATATCTCTATTGTATATCGTCAAACTATATATGTCAACTGTATAGTTGGTTTTTTAAAATTTTTTCAAAAAAACACTTGACCCTAACGCCACGTGATAGAATAGAATGAGAAGCAAGGAGGAACAAGCATGAAAACAGTCAAAGAAGTCAGTCAACTGGCAGGTGTGAGCGTACGCACCCTGCATTATTACGATGAGATTGGGCTCCTACGCCCCGCTCAGGTGACAGACAGCGGCTACCGGCTTTATGACGATAAGGCCCTCATGCGGTTGCAAGACATCTTGCTGTTTCGTGAGTTAGATGTTCCTCTGAAGAAAATAGCAGAGCTGATGGACAGTAGCCAGGCAGTTAGACAGTCTGTTCTGAGAGACCATGTTCGCCTCTTAGAACTTCGCAGAGACCGCTTGGAAACCCTTGTTCAGCTCGCCAATGACCTCATCAAAGGAGAACAACCGATGAACTTAGAAGCTTTTAACCAAGATCAATTAGCAGCCTTCCAAGAGGAGGCACAAAAACGCTGGGGAGATACAGCGGCCTTTCAATCCTTTGCGCAGACAATGACAGATCAAGACTGGCAAGACAGCAACCAAGAATTGATGACAGTCTTTGCTGGATTTGGCAACTTGCGAGACTTGCCTGTGTCAGACACTCAGGTCCAGCAACAAGTGAAAGTCTTGCAAGAGACCATCACTAAACGTTACTACCCTTGCACGCCAGAGATTTTAAAAGGCCTAGGCATCATGTACACGGAGGACAATCGCTTTACCCAAACCATCGACCAATTCGCTGGAACTGGCACAGCCCAATTTGTCCATGAAGCAATTGATGTCTTCACTTCAAACTAAGAAAAAATCCTTCTGAATCATTTCAGAAGGTTTTCTTACCCCAACAATTTCTCAATATCTTCCGCGATTGTTGCGGGGTCGGTTTTTGAGGAGTAACGATTGTATACTTTGCCGTCTTTATCGATGAGAAATTTGGCGAAGTTCCATTCGATTTTCTTACCAAGCAGGCCTGATTTTTGGTCTTTAAGCCAGACGTAGAGGGGATCTGCGTCCTTGTCATTAACCTTTATCTTGGCAAAGCGTGGGAAGGTGGTCTGGTAGTTGAGGCTACAAAAGCTGTTGATTTCTTCTGCTGTCCCTGGTGCCTGACCCATGAACTGGTTACATGGAAAATCAAGTACGACAAATCCTTTATCTTTGTAAGTATCGTAGAGATTTTGTAGGGCCTCGTACTGGGGTGTCAGGCCACAGCCTGTGGCCGTGTTAACCACTAAAACAACTTGACCTTGGTACTGGGCCAAGTCAATCGCTCCGCCATCTTGCCCTAAAACGGAAAAATCATATAAATGTGTCATGCAATCCCTCGCTTTCTGTGCTTATATTTTATCATGAAATGGGTGGTCTGGTTGGAGAAAACTGTAAAGGGAGTGGGAAAGAACTCCAAAAAACAAAAAAGAGTTCGATAGCTTCGCTTCTGGATTTTTGAGCTCAGGCTGAAAAGGTCTCTTCCCAGACTTTTTTTGACACTGACTGCGTCAGCTTCATTTCCAACTTCAAAAGGTCCCCCGGACCTTTTGAACTCCCACCCCCGCATGGCTTTGACAGTCTGGGGAGAGACTGTCAAAGGTGCGAGCCTAAAAAATCGAAAGCGAGCAACAGTCTGGTGGACTGTTTAAGGTTGAAAAAAACGCAAACTAGGTTTGCGTCATTTGATAGGGTTTTAAAAGCTGACAATATCAGCGGATTAGAGCTCATTCAGAAGTGGTTCATTGGTGCTAAAGCACCTAATGAACTGTGCAGGGGCCTTTCTAGGCTGGCAAAGCCAGCAGAAAGGCCCCCAACCACTGCGTTAGAATGTTAAAACAAACTCTAGATAGAGAGGTTGGACTTTATGCCCAGCCTCTTTTGGTATTAAGGAGGCTATTTAACAGAACCGCCAGTGATGCCTTCGACGTAGTATTTCTGCATGAAGATGAAGAGCAGGGTGATTGGTACAGCGATGAGGACAGAACCTGCGGTAAAAGGCATGAACCATTCATTGATAGTATCAGCCCGCAACATGGAGAAGAGGCCGATAGCAACCGTGTATTTGCTTGTAGCGTCCCCAAGGATAACCTTGGCAAAGATGAAGTCCACCCAAGGTCCCATGAAGGCCATCAAAGCTGTGTAGACGATGATGGGTTTGGACAAAGGTAGGGTGATTTTGAAGAAAATATCCTTGCGGGTTGCACCGTCAATCATGGCGGATTCATCGAGCGAGTAAGGAATGGTGTCAAAGAAGCCTTTGGCGATGTAGAATCCAAGTGCAGCACCAGCTGAGTAAACCAAGATCAAGGCAGTCAAAGTTTGAGTCAGGCCCAGGGCTTTCAAGATGTAATAAACCGCAATCATGGACATGAAGCCTGGGAACATGTTGAGGACCAGGGCTAGTTTCAAGAATTGGTTTTTAAACTTGAATTTGATCCGGCTGAGGGAGTAAGCCATGGCTACCGTAATAAAGGTAGACAGAAGGCAAGACATGGTCGCAACATAAAAGGTATTGAGGAACCAACGGCCGAATGGGAAGGTGCTATTGGTAAAGAGTTTGGTATAGTTGGCCAGGGTAAAACTCTTTGGAATAATATAGCTAACGTAGGCTGTCCCTTCAGCCCGAAGACTTGAGAGAACAACCCAAACAACAGGGAAGAGCCAGATAATGGATAGGACTGTCAGGAGCAGGTAAATGAGCCCGAGACGGATTCTTTTCTTTGTTTTCATTATTTTGCGACTCCTTCCTTGTAAGATGCGGTGCGGGTATAGGCCAAAAGACTAAAGATGGCAGACAGGGCAAAGATCAAGATACCGATAACAGAGGCCAAGTTGTAGTCAGCAGCGGATACGGTCAGTTTGTAAAGCCAAGTCACTAAGAGGTCTGTTGAGCCTGCCTGGTAGTAGGTAGAATTGGTTGGGCCACCACCTGTCAAGAGGTAGATGACGTTGAAGTTGTTGATGTTTCCGATGAATTGCTGGATGAGTGTAGGGGTCATAATCAGCAAAATCTGTGGGAAGGTAATGGATTTGAACACCTGGAATTTGCTGGCGCCGTCGATTTCAGCAGCTTCAATTTGCTCAGCTGGCAGGTTCATGATAATCCCTGAAGAGACCAACATGGTGTAGGGAATGCCGACCCACATGTTGACAATGATGATGGAGAACTTAGCCCAGAGAGGGTCAGAGAGGAATGGAAGTGGTTTTGAAATCCAGCCCCAATTTTGCAGGATACTGTTAATTGGTCCCACATCGTTGAGCAAGTTTTTCATGATGAGAAGGGAGATGAACAGAGGTACTGCGATGGTGATGACGAAGAAGGTACGCCACATTTTCTTAAACTTCAGCCCTTTGGTATTGATCAAGAGAGCCAAGAGAATACCGAAGAAGAAGTTGGTTGCAGTCGCAAAGACCGCCCAAATCAAGGTCCAGGAAAGGAGGGGGAAGAAGGTTCCTGCCATCCGACCAGTAAAGACGTTGCCGAAGTTTGCCAGACCGACCCAGTCAAAGAGGGATTTCGGTGGCAAGTGATTGTGATCGTAATTGGTGAAGGCCAAGCAGATCATGTAAATCAAAGGCAAGATGGTGAAGAGAAGAACTCCAATCAAGGGAATGGCCATCAGGGTCATGTGGAAACGACCGTTGGTCAAGGTGTGGAAGTCCTCCTTGAAACTTGGGATTTTCTCTCCATTTTTCTTGAGAAAGTAAAGGTTGCAGGCGCTCTTAATGTTGCACCAGTAAATATAGGCAAAGAAAAGGCAGAAAATCAGAGAAGCCAGGCCAAAAATCAGAAGCAACATGGAGTTGTCCCCCTCAGTAGCGACTTGGATTTTAATGCCATCCACTTCCTGTGTCGTCGTGCCTTGAAGCTGGGTTCCTAGGGTAATCAGCCCACCGATAGCAGGGATAATCTGAGTCGCAAAGGCAATGATAAAGAGAATTTCGCTCAGAAGAAAGAGCAGTCCTTTGATGATTTGTTTATTCTTGAGATTGGCAAAACCCATGATGAGGAAGGAGAGTTTGGTCTCCAGTCCCCCATTTTGGAAGGCTTCTTTTATCTCTGCTTTTGTAAAAGATAGTGCATTGTTCATAAAAACCTCCTTTGGCGTGTGTGGCTATCCATACTCATTCAAAATCTCATGGGACACGTAGGTTGACCTAGACCGTATCGTTTTGATTTAGGAAGAGTATTAAGGTAAAAGGGAAAGGTGAGGGTCTTCACCTTTCCCTGTCACATTGTTATGAGCTACCTTGATAGCATCTGTCACGCTTATTCTGCTGCAGCGATGTCTTGGTCGAATTGTTGCAAGCGAGCGAGGTAGTCAGCTTCAGCGATTTTACCGTTGTAGGTATCGCTCAAGATAGCAGCGGCTTCTGTCCAGAAGACTGAGATTTGGCTAAGTTTAGGCATAACAACTGTGTAGTCGCTTGAAGAGCCCATTGTGATAACGGTTTGAGCCAATTCGTTTGATTGAACAGCGTCTGATGCTTGAATTTCTTTGTTTGAAGGGACAACGGAGCGTGTTTCAAATTGGTTCTTTTGGCTGTCGGCGTTAGTGATAGCTGATCCTAATTTGTAAGCAGCAGCGATACGTTTCGTGTCCCCGTTTGATGGTGCTTGGTTTACAGCATAGAGTTTAACACCCATGAAGGCTTTTTGTTGAACTGTTTTGCCACCGATAGTAATGGTTGGGTAAGCGGCGATACCGAGGTTTTCAGCTCCAACAGCTTCTTGAGCAGCTTGGAAATCCCATGGTCCGGATTCGATAGCAGCAACAGAGCCATCGCCGAATTTAGAAATCACGTTCGTAGCATCCAAGTTTACAAAACCTTTGTTGTTGTTTTGCTCTGCAATCCATTTAAGGACAGAAACACCAGCTTCATTACCCCAGTTTGTGCCTTTTGGATCTTCACCTGATTCACCGAAGAGGGTGTTTCCAACTGAGAGCATCAACGGTCCAGTGATGTAGGCGTTCATTTCTTTGAAGGTTTGACCAAAGGTTGCCTTGGTTGTGATGGTTTCATAAGATTTAACGTCTTCTGCAGTCAGTTTAGACTTGTTGTAGTAGAGAACTTGTGTTTCGATACCGTAAGGGAAGGCATAGGTTTTACCCTTGTATTGAGCACCGACAACAGCTTGGTCTGTGTTGTTCTCAGCAACTTCAGAAGCGTATTGTTCTGGCAATTCTTGGATAACACCAGCTTCTACCAATTGACCGAGTTGGTCATGCGGCATGGCAAAGACGTCAGCAGCAACGCTTGGGTCTTTTTTCACGTTTTCTTGTGCTTTAGAGTCTTCTGAGTCGATGATCTCAACCTTGTAGCCAGACTCTTCTTCAAACTTGGCAACAGTGTCCTTATAAGAATCCACACCACCAGTTGGCACCCAGAGTTTGATGGTTGAGCTTGATGCAGCGGAACTTGATGAGTCTGCAGACTCGCTAGACTTGCTGCCACCACAAGCTACCAAGAGGGTACTTGCCAAGGTTAATCCTAAACCAGCCGTAGCTAATTTTTTCCAAGATTTCATAAATGTTTCCTCCTTAATTGAAACAGTTAAATAAGTTACACTCTTATTATGCAATCGTTTGCAAAAAATGTCAAGTGGTTTTTTCGTTTTTTTAAAATTTTTTTGATTTCCAAAGGTTTTTAAACGGAAATCGATTGCTTAAGTATTAGGGTTGTCAAGATTTTTCTATTGAAATTAATCTGGTTATGGACTATTTTAATCCAACTGGTCAAATTAAGCTCTGCTATGGTAAAATTAGAGTAATTATCTAAAGTGATGTGAGGAGAAGGGGATAGTGGCACTGAATATTTTTATCCTAGAAGACGATTTTGTCCAGCAGGGACGGATTGAGGCGGCCATTGATAAGGTGTTGAAAACGACCGAGGTCACCTGTCGAAAACTAGAAATTTTTGGGAAGCCTGATCAGTTGTTAGAGGCAATCACGGAAACGGGCAATCACCAGCTTTTCTTCTTGGATATTGAGATTAAATCAGAAGAGAAGAAAGGCATGGAGGTCGCTCGGGATATCCGTCGTCGTGACCCACAGGCGGTCATCGTCTTTGTTACGACCCACTCGGAGTTCATGCCGGTGACCTACCGCTATCGCGTTTCGGCCTTGGACTTTATTGACAAGGCCCTACCCGAAGAGGAATATGAGGCGGCCATCGCCTCAGTCATGCTTCATGCCTATGACAATATCAGCGAAACTATTTCAAGTGATGCTTTTGTCCTAAAGAATGACCACGCCCACATCCAAGTGCCTTTTGCGGACATTCTCTTTTTTGAGACATCGCCAACGGTCCACAAGGTCATCTTGACCACTAAGACTGGTCAGCTAGAATTTTACGGCAAGGTCTCAGAAATTGCTAAGCTAGATGACCGTCTCTACCAATGCCACCGGGCCTTTGTCGTCAATCTTGCCAATGTCCACAAGGTCGATAAGGCTAGTCAGACCGTGGTCTTCCAAGGGGGACAGGAGTGTCTGGTCTCCCGTCTCAAGCTCAAGGGCTTGTTGGAAAAGGTGACCCCGCATGTTTAAGCTGACGATTTTTAGTGCCATCATCGTTTTAATTGACTGGCTGGTCAAACTCTATGTCTTTGGTAAAATCAGCAACCTCAAACCGCATCGCAAGCAGACGTTTGGGTTTTTGTTACTCGTCCTAATTATCTACATCATCAACCCACTTTATGGCCTGTTGCTGGAGCCACTATACCTGCCTTTACTGGTCTTTTTGGTTCTAAAACCAAGCTGGAAAATCCTCCAAGGACTCTTTTACAGCCTCATGCCCTTTGTCTTGGTCGAATTGACCCAACGCATGACTAATCTCTACACAGCTAGGTACCTCCTCTTGATGGAAACACCAGATTTTATACCGGGATTTTGGCTGACTGTCGTCGGTTTGCTGGCTATTCTTATCTGCTACTTTTTCTTTATCAAAGTGATGGCGGTAGATTTTCAGGTGGTGCGTCAGATGTTTCATCACCGCAAATTCACCAAGGTCTTACGTATCTTGAGCGTCGGGCTCTTGACCTATGCGGCCTTTCTTCATCCTCTTTTGACCCTGTCAGGGACGGAGCAAGAGGCCGTACTTGAGTTTGGCAATAGCACCTCGACACTGTCTATTGATATTTTATTTTCCTACCTTGTTCTGTTTGTGACGGGGCTGATTTATCTCAACTACAAGTCCAAGGATTTGATGGCCATGGAACTTCAGGCAGCCAAGGATAGTCAGTTGGCAGACTTAACCCGATACAGTCAACATGTTGAGGCCTTGTATGGAGAATTGCGGAGCTTTCGCCATGATTATTCCAATGTTCTAGTCAGTCTCAATCTTGCTATCAAGGACAGGGACATTGACCAGGTGGAGCAGATTTACCAGTCGGTCATGGCCAATTCAGACAAGGCTTTTTATGAGAGCAAGTACGATATTGCAAAGCTGGCCAATCTCCAAGACCCTGCGGTCAAAAGTCTGGTTTCAGCCAAACTCATGACAGCCCAGGCTCAAGGTGTCACCATCTCCGTTGAAATCGAAGAGCCAATCGGCCCACCAGATATAGACTTGTTAGAGTTTATTCAAATTCTTTCCATCTTTCTGGACAATGCCATAGAGGCAACGGTCAAGGCAGACAAACCAGCTCTGCTATTGGCCTACTTCCAAGAAGGTAAGGACAAAATTCTCGTTATTGAGAATAGCACAGCCGAGGCTAGTGTCAATACCCGGCAGATTTTTGCGGATGGCTACTCGACCAAGGGGACCAACCGTGGTATCGGCCTGGCTAATGTCCGCACGATTTTGTCCAAGTACCCGAAAGCCAGTCTTGAAACCCAGAGCTACAAGCACCGCTTTAGCCAGGTTCTAACCTGTCGTGGGGAGTGATTTTTACCATTCATTATAAAAAAATAACCATTCATGACATTCGTGCTTGTCATGAGTGGTTTTTGATAAACTAATGTCATCAACACAAAAGGAGTTTCTCATGACACTGTTTTCCGCAATATTTACCTCCGTTTTCAAACGGCGGGACGTTAAGATTTTACTGGCCTTTATGGTCTTGCCGATTTTAGGGCCTGCCCTCAGCGGGGTTTCTGAGAGCCAGCTAGATTTGGATATCTATGGCAATTTCCTCAGCTTTATGACCAGTTCCTTGGACCTGCAGTTCCAGTTGGTCTTACCAGCTCTGATTATGGGCTTCATCGTCTCCTCTGTCTTTCAAGAGGAGATTGCGACCGGAATTCTCTTTCTTTACAAGGACATCAACCGGAAGCGGATTTTGAAGGCAAAATTGCAGAGCTTGTATCTGGTCTATGCCCTCTACTGGCTGGGGACAGTCGTCGTCTCTATGCTGGTCTATCTGGTCTATGTGGTGCCAAAGGCAGGTTTCCATTTCTTGCCGACGGACAATCTAACCCAACTTGTCCTACAAAACATCAGCAATATCTGCCTCAATCTCATTCTCATCACCCTGATTGCGGCAGTATCCATCAAGAAGAAAACCTTAATGGCGGTCTTGCTAGGGGTACTCTTTAACTGCGTAGCTCTGACAGCACCATTGCTCAATGGCTTCCGCTATGTTTTCCCAAATACCTACCCTCGTTTGTTGGACAAGATACCCTTCCCAGTCGCTCTGGCCATGAGCCTTGGCATCAGCCTGCTTTACCTTGCCCTAGCTTATGTGAAAGCCCACCAAAACTTCAAAAAAATTGAATTTTAGCCCACTAGAAAAGGAACATTATCATGCTTAAAATCGAAAATCTCTCTAAACAATTTGCTGGTAACGACTTTTACTCCCTCAAAGACGTCAGTCTTGAGATTAAAAAGGGTGAAATCGTCGGTCTCATCGGGAAAAACGGGGCTGGAAAGTCCACCCTCATGAAGCTCATGGCCAAGTCCCTCAAACCAACGACAGGCACCATCACTTACGAGGGTGTGGACATCAACACCGCTGACAACCTCCTTAAGGACTTTGGGATTATGATTGACCCTGTTTTTTACCCTGAGATGTCAGTTGTTGATAACCTCAAATTTTATCTCAAGCTCCACGGCAAGACCGAGTACCTGCCAAACATTGAAAAGACCCTTAAACTCTTGGAACTCTGGGATGCCCGCAACCGCAAGCCAAAAGGTTTCTCTTTCGGGATGAAACAGCGGACGGCCCTAGCCATCGCTATGGTAGCTGAGCCTGATTTCCTGATTTTGGACGAGCCCTTTGTGGGTCTTGACCCAATCGGGGTTCAAAAGCTGATTGACATCCTCAAAGAGTGGTCCAGCCAGCGTCAGATTTCCATGCTGATTTCTAGCCACCAACTGGGTGAGCTCGAGGCCCTCTGCCAACGCTATGTCTATATTGACAAGGGGCAACTGGCGAGCGAGTTTGACGGTCAGGGGGCACCGAGCGTTTTGATTCATGTCACTAGCAGAACTGACCACGAGGTCCTCTCAGTCTATCTCAATGATAAAATCAGCTTGGACGGTTCAGTCCTCCAAGTCTCTACCCAAGCGACCAGCGACGAGCTCAATCCTCTGCTGGTCTACCTCTCAAGCAACCAGCTCATCGATTGTCTGGAAGTCAAGGAAAACCACCTCAAAGAAATCTTTAGCCAAGGAGAGTAACCATGTTCACCATCTTCAAACCTGTCTTTGAATCTGTCTGGAAACGGAAGGAAACCAAGATTTACCTATCATTCGCCATTATCTTTCCCCTCGTCTTTTTGGCCTCTACTTTTTTACCTGAAGGCTCAAACTTTATGGTGCCAACAGTTGAGGGAGACTACCGATTTACATTTCTAAATATGTTTATGATAATTTTAATGGCAGCTCTTGATTTAACCTTACCTGTCTTAGCCCTTTTCTACCTTACCTATACCGTTTTTCGAGGCGAGGTGGACAGCCATACCCTCTTTCTTTACAAGGATATTAAGCGTCGAGATGTTTTTTGGGCAAAGCTAGCTAGCCTTCTCCTGATTACCATTATCTTCTTTGGTTTGTTCTTCCTAGTCATGTTGGGGGTCTATTATGGCCGAGTCGGTTATATGCCCTATGCTAGTCTGACTTTTTGGGATAAAATACCTGAGGATGGTTTGCATAATTTGTACGCCTTTATCACCTATATATTCGATGGTCTAGTCAGTATTTTACTAGCAACCTGCTTATCCCTTTACGCAGGGCTAGGCAAGACCATGACAGCAGCCTTTACCTATGAGATAGGAACCGCTCTTCTTAGTATTTTTGGATTAGGGATTTTGGTGCCAAATGGTCTGAGTAATAACATCTTTGAGGGCATGCCTTTTGTCACCGCCCTCGGTCTATCTAGCCTTATCACGCTTATTTATTCGTCGATTCTCATTTTCCTCAGCCTCAAGTTTTTCAAGAAGATTGAGTTTTAAAGGTCTGTCAAATTTAAACAGTTTGGATTTTCAGGTCAATGTAAACAGGTCTTCTTTGTTTAGATAACTTTTTGATACATCAAACCAGCCACCCTGTGATGAGGATGGCTGGTCTTTGTTTATTGGCCTAGTTGGTCAGAGTAGGCGATGATTTGTTCGACGGTTTGATCGAGGAAGGCGATGGTATCGCGGAGCGGTTTTTCGGTAGAGATATCAGCACCGATGATGAGGGCGGAGTCGAGAGGTGTTTTGCTACCGCCTGATTTGAGGAAGTCTAGCCACTCTGTAGCCCCATTCGGGTTGTTCTTGATGTTGAGGTAGCCAGCCGTTGAGATGACGAGACCAGCAGAGTAGGTATAGCTGTAGAGTCCCATGTAGTAGTGGCTCTGACGCATCCAAGTCAAGGCTGCATCGTCGTCAATTTCGACAGCGTCACCCCAGAACTGGGTCAGGACGTCTTTCATGATGGTGTTGAGCTGGTCTGCACCGAATGTTCCACCATTTTCAATCAAGCTATAAACCTGACGCTGGAAGGCAGCCTCCAAGAGGTGGGTGATGAAGTTGTGGAAGTAGGTGTCTGTCAGACGGTGAGCCAGGGCAAAGCGCTTCTGACGAGGATTGTCATACTGGTGCTCCAGATAGTCGCTGAGGAGCAACTCGTTAAGGGTAGATGGTGCCTCAACGAAGTAGGTCGACATGTGGGCATTGAAGTAGGACTGGTTGTTGTCGGAGAAGATGAACTGACCGGTGTGGCCAATCTCATGGATGAGGGTATAGACATCGCTCATTCGGCCTGTCCAACTCATGAGGACATAAGGGTGGACGCGGTAAGGGTCAGTTGCGTAGCCACCAGAGTCCTTGCCGGTGTTGGCCGCAAAGTCCACCCAACGCTCTTCCTGATAGCGTTCCACTTCACGGCTGTATTCAGCTGTGAGAGGCTCGATAGATTTCATAACCAGGTCGTAGGCGTCGTCGATGGAGACTGCTGGATTGAGTTCGTTGTCAATGTCCAGTTTCCAGTCGGCGAAGGTCATCTTGTCAAGGCCGTTGACCTTGGCCACATGCTTGAGGTATTTCTGAGCGACTGGGGCAAACTCGGTCATGATGAGGTCGATTTGACGGTCGAACATGGCACGGTCCACTTCTTGCTCAGCCAGTAGGTAGTCAAAGACAGAGTCATATCCTCGCATATCAGCCAGGAGTTTTTCAGATTTGACTTGGGCCAGGTAGGCTGCAGCTGCAGCGTTTTGGTGTTGGCGCAGGCCAGCTGAGAAGGAGCGGAAGGCTTTTTCACGGACAGCCGCATTTTCGTGGTTTTGGTAGAAGTTTTCGTAGCTAACAAAGCTGTTTTTATAGGTTTCACCATCGACCTCGAAGTCGTCCATAGCAAAGTCACCAGCCCGCATCTTAGTGTAGATGTCTTGCGGTGCTGCGAGGACTTCACGCAGGTTGGTGAGGGCCTTTTCGACAGCTGGGTCGAGTGCATTTTTCTTTTGGATTTTCGCCTGGCGAATAGCAGAGCTGAAGTGCGGATTTTGTTCTAGTTCATCCAGTACGGCATCATCAGCCTGGTTCAAGGCTGTGTTGAAGAAGCTGAGTGCGACGGCTGACTTGGTCAAGAAGTCATCACCAGCCTGGGCGATCTGAGCAAACTCTTCATTGCTGTAGTCTGTCGTTTGTGGCATGAAGGAGTAGTTAGCGATGTGGCTAGTCTGGATGAGGATTTGCTCGTATTCCATCAGGGCTTGAGTGAAGTCATCGGCAGTCGCTAGATTGCCCTCGTAATTTTTAGCAAACTGGTCCACGTCAGCTAGGGCCTTCTCAATAGCCAGCAAGAAGTCTTCGCGATCCTTGTAGAGGGCAGTTAGGTCCCAGAGTTCATTTTCTGGGAATTCAGAACGGTGTTTGAGTTCCATAAGTCATCTCTTTTCTCTATATAATTTTTTAGTTTAGTATATCAAAATTTTTATATTCTAGCACCCTGGAGATTAGGGGGCATTCAGGAGTTTAAAATTGTGGATTGAAAAAATTGTCAAAATATTCGCAAAAAATCACTGGAAATACAGGACCTGTCTTTTATTTTGCTCCTAAACATGGTAGAATGGAAGGAAATGAACCCTGAAGGAGATGTCATGACCCAAGCATTTGAGCAGAATCAGAAGAAAAATTTACAAGAAGAAGTGGCGATTTTAACCACGATTTTAAACGAAACGACCCGTCAGGTAGTGGGGGACGTTATTTTTGAGAAAATCCAAAACCTGGTTAGCTTATCAGCAGATGATGATTTTCGTCTTTTGGAGCAGGAGATTGCCAAACTTGAAGCTCGTGAATTGACCTTCGTGTCACGCTACTTTGCCATTCTGCCCCTCCTCATCAATATTTCTGAGGACGTGGACCAAGCCTATAAAATCAACTACCAAAACAACATGGGCATGGACTATCTAGGTAAGATGTCTTCGACTATGGACATGATGAAAGAGGTTGACGAGGCTCAAGAAATCTTAGAGAATATCAACGTCGTGCCAGTTCTGACTGCCCATCCGACCCAGGTTCAGCGTAAGACTGTCTTGGAATTGACCAATAAAATCCATGAATTGCTCCGGAAGTATCGTGATGTTCAGGCTGGTGTGGCCAATCGGGATAAATGGTACAGTGACCTCCGTCGCTATGTCGAATTGCTCATGCAGACTGATATTATTCGAGATAAAAAACTCAAGGTTAAAAATGAGATTACCAATGTCATGGAGTACTACAATAACTCCTTGATCAAGGCTATCACTAAATTGACCCGTCAGTACAAGGAATTGGCAGCTGAGCGTGGCATCACTCTCAATAATCCAAAACCGATTAGCATGGGGATGTGGATTGGTGGGGACCGTGACGGAAATCCATTTGTTACGGCGGATACCCTAAAGCTCTCTGCAACTGTACAGAGCGAGGTCATCCTTAACTACTACATTGATAAATTATCAGAGCTCTATCGGACTTTTTCGCTGTCGACCAATCTTCATCAGGTGACTCCAGAGGTTCAGGCCTTTGCCGACCAATCCTCTGACCGTTCGGTCTACCGTGAAAACGAGCCTTATCGTAAGGCCTTCCATTTTATCCAGACCAAGATGATTCAGACCCTGCTCAACCTTAATGGTCAGTCTAGCCTATCTAGTATTGAGGATGAGGAGCGTCGCAATACCTATTCAGATATTAACTCAGCGACCAGCAATAGTGGCAGCAATGTCGTCGCCCGTTATCTCCAATCTCGTGTGTCGGATGTTACTGCAGGCTTGTCTGAAGAGCAACCTTGCTATGCCAACCCGCAAGAGTTCAAGGCTGACCTTCAAGTCATCGAGCAGTCGCTCAAGGCAACAGGCAATGGTCATCTTCTGACCGGAGATTTTGCCGAAATCATGCAAGCCATCGATGTCTTTGGCTTCTATTTGGCCAGCATTGACATGCGTCAGGATTCGTCAGTTCACGAGGCCTGCGTCGATGAATTGCTCCGCTCGGCTAACATTGTGGCTAACTATAGCGACTTGTCTGAGGAAGACAAGTGTGCCATTCTCCTCAAGGAATTGACAGAAGATCCACGGACCCTGTCTTCAACCCATGCTGAAAAATCGGAACTCTTGCAAAAAGAGTTGGCTATCTTCCAGGCGGCCCGTCAACTCAAGGACCAATTGGGAGAAGAAGTCATCAAGCAGCACATCATTTCCCACACGGAAAGTGTATCTGATCTCTTTGAATTGGCTATCTTGCTCAAGGAGGTGGGGCTGGTTGATACAGACAAGGCCCGAGTGCAAATTGTTCCCCTCTTTGAGACCATCGAAGACTTGGAAAATGCCAAGGGGATTATGGAAAGCTACCTCAGCTACGACATTGTTAAAAATTGGATTGCCAGCAACCGTCACTATCAAGAAATCATGCTGGGTTACTCAGATTCCAACAAGGACGGTGGCTATCTAGCGTCTGGTTGGACCCTCTACAAGGCTCAAAATGAATTGACGGCGATTGGAGAAGCGCACGGTATCAAAATCACCTTCTTCCACGGTCGTGGTGGAACAGTCGGTCGTGGTGGAGGCCCATCTTATGAGGCTATTACGTCTCAACCTTTCGGGTCCATCAAGGACCGCATCCGCTTGACTGAACAAGGGGAAATCATCGAGAACAAGTATGGCAACAAGGACGCTGCCTACTATAACCTGGAAATGTTGGTGTCAGCGACCCTGGACCGGATGGTGACGCGCATGATTACGGACCCAAGTGAAATCGAAGGATTCCGGGCAACCATGGAAGGGATTGTGGCTGATTCTAATGTGATTTACCGTGATTTGGTCTTCAATAATCCACATTTCTACGATTATTTCTTTGCGGCTAGTCCAATTCGTGAGATTTCCAGTCTCAATATTGGTTCCCGTCCGGCAGCTCGTAAAGCCATTACGGAAATCGGTGGTCTCCGTGCCATTCCTTGGGTCTTCTCTTGGTCACAGAACCGGGTTATGTTGCCTGGTTGGTACGGTGTCGGCTCTGCCTTTAAACACTTTATCGACGCGGAGGAAGGCAACTTGGCCAAACTCCAGCACATGTATGAAGCCTGGCCGTTCTTCCACTCCCTCTTATCAAATGTTGACATGGTGCTCTCCAAGTCTAACATGAACATCGCCTTTCTCTACTCTCAATTAGCAGAAACTAAGGAGGTTCGTGAGGTCTTCTATACCATCTTGGATGAGTGGCAGTTGACCAAGGACGTGATTTTGGCCATTGAGCAGCACGAGGATTTGTTGGAAGAATCGCCGAGCTTGAAAGCCAGCTTGGACTACCGTTTACCTTATTTCAATGTGCTCAATTACATCCAAATCGAGCTTATCAAACGCATGCGGAGCGGCCAATTACCGCTGGACCGTGAAGTTCTTATTCACATCACCATTAACGGGATTGCTACAGGGCTCCGTAACTCTGGTTGATGTCTATCCAAAGTCTGTCAAAACTGGCAGGCTTTTTATGGTTTATTGAAGAAGAAAATCGCTAGTCAAAGTTTGAATTAAAGAAACTAAAAATTTTATTTTTCAGTGAAAAAGCCATGGATTGAGGTGCAAGTAGTGTTTTAATCTGCTATAATAATACCTATGAAACGAAATTTTAAAGAAGTAAAACGCCTAGTGATTAAGGTGGGAACCAGCTCTTTGGTACTGCCGACGGGTAAGATAAATTTAGATAAGATTGATCAGCTGGCCTTTGTTATTGCTAATTTGATGAACAAGGGATTAGAAGTGGTCTTGGTATCGTCTGGGGCCATGGGATTTGGTCTAGATATTTTGAAGATGGCCAAGCGTCCAGTAGAACTCTCACGTCAGCAGGCTGTGTCCAGTGTCGGTCAGGTTGCCATGATGAGTCTCTATTCCCAAATTTTCTCCCACTATCAGACCAATGTCTCTCAGATTCTTCTGACCCGAGATGTGGTGGAGTTTCCAGAAAGTTTGGCCAATGTTACTAATGCCTTTGAGAGTTTGATCGGCATGGGCATCGTTCCCATTGTCAATGAAAATGATGCGGTCAGCATCGACGAGATGGACCATCAAACCAAGTTTGGGGACAATGATCGTCTATCAGCGACGGTTACTCGGATTGTAAAGGCAGACTTGCTGATTATGCTATCTGATATCGACGGGCTATTTGACAAGAATCCGACCATCTATGATGATGCCGTTTTACGGAGTCGGGTCGGAGCAATTACCGATGAAATTATCGCTTCAGCAGGTGGTGCAGGGAGCAAATTTGGAACAGGTGGCATGCTCAGTAAAATCCAATCTGCCCAACTGATTTTTGAAGCTGGAAGCCAAATGGTGCTGATGAATGGGGCCAACCCACGCGATATCTTGCGCGTGCTTGATGGAGAAGAACTGGGCACCCATTTTATCCAAGACTAGAAAAGAGGATGAGATGACCTATATCGATAGGCTAGGCCAGCGGGCCAAGGTCGCCAACCGTGATTTGGCAAAGTTAGGGACCCAGGAAAAAAATACGATTTTGAGGGCAGTTGCCCAGGCCCTGGTGCACCAAACGGATTTTATTTTGACAGAGAACCGTAAGGACCTTGCCCAGGCTGATGAAAATGGGATTTCAGCAGTCATGGTGGACCGTTTGACCTTGACACCTGACCGCATTGAAGGTATGGCAGAAGGTGTTCGTCAGGTCTCTGACTTGGCAGATCCGATTGGACAGGTGGTTCGCGGCTATACCAATCTCGATGGCTTGAAAATTGTTCAAAAGCGGGTGCCTCTGGGCGTCATCGCCATGATTTTTGAGAGCCGGCCAAATGTCTCTGTCGATGCCTTTAGTCTGGCTTTCAAGACCAGCAATGCCATTATTCTTCGTGGTGGTCGGGATGCCATCAACTCCAACAAGGCCTTGGTCGAAGTCATTCGTCAAGCCCTATCGAGTCATCATATCAATCCAGATGTCGTTCAGTTGGTAGAAGACACTTCCCATGCTGTGGCTGAGGAACTCATGCAGGCGATAGACCATGTTGACTTGCTTATTCCTCGCGGTGGGGCCCGCTTGATTGAGACGGTTAAGGCCAAGGCCAAGGTGCCCATTATTGAGACGGGTGTGGGAAATTGCCATATCTACGTCGATGAGTTTGCGGACCTGGATATGGCGACTGAGATTGTCATCAATGCCAAAACCCAGCGTCCTAGCGTATGTAATGCTGCGGAAAGCCTGGTCGTTCATGAGGGCATAGCAGAGCAGTTTCTACCAGCCTTGGAGACCGCAGTGGCTAAGGTCCAAGCGGTGGAGTTTCGTGCAGACGAGAAGGCCCTAGCTCTTATGACGAGTGCTAAGCCGGCATCCGCAGAAGATTTCGCCACCGAATACAATGACTACATCATGTCAGTGAATGTGGTGTCCTCTTTGGATGAAGCGATTGAATGGGTCAACCGCTATACAACCCATCACTCAGAAGCCATTGTGACACGTGATATTGGCCGTGCAGAACGTTTCCAAGACGAGGTCGATGCGGCAGCAGTCTATGTCAATGCTTCGACCCGATTTACGGATGGATTTGTCTTTGGTCTGGGGGCTGAGATTGGGATTTCCACCCAGAAAATGCACGCCCGTGGGCCAATGGGACTTGAAGCCCTGACCAGCACCAAGTTCTATATCAACGGCACGGGTCAGACCAGACAGTAATGACAAAAATTTTTAGTCATATTTTTACGAAAACGTAGTTGAGATGTTACGTAAGGAGAAAGGTTAGGATAATAATGAAAAAAAAGGTAACTCAGACACAGATGGGAATCTTAAGTCTGCTAGTATTGGTTCTACTGGGCGGTCTCTTTATTCTTAAGGACCAATTTATTACACATGGTGAATCTCAAATCAAGACCAGTTTGGACCGTATTGAAATTAAAGCTGAACGAGCTAGATTAAAGGCGGCAGAAGAAGCAATAGAGACACTCGAAAAGAAACAGACTCAAGAAAATTTGGATAAGGCTCAGAAAGCTCTTGATGCTTTAACCATTACCACTGAATCAACGAAGTCCAATTTACAAGCACGAATTGATAAAATCTCAAAAATTATTACTGCCAATCAGGCTTTAGCGATGGCTGAAAAAATGGTTTCTGAGTTGGAAACAAATCCGACTTTGGATAATCTCGTGGCAGCTCAAGAGGCTATTGATAAGGTAACCAATGATAGTTCAAAAGGCCGATTACAATCACGTTTAGATGCGGTTCGAGTGAAAATCGAAGAAGCCGAAGCGAGTCAAGTTTCAGAGGTCGTAACGAGATCATCGGAAGCGGGAGTGACTCAAGCGACTGTAACAGAAGTTGTTGAAGAGGATGAGGAAGAAGAGTACATTTATGTGCCAACACCGCCTGTCCATTCGGAAAGTGTCGTGACTGAAGCAGTCACTTCTGTTCAAAATCAGGAGGTAACTAGTGCATCCTCAAACGATCGTGTAGTTGTTCCGAATACTGAACCAAGTGTATCTGAAGCATCTAATAGCAATCAGTAGAATGGAATATAAAACTGCTTGTCTTAGTTGCAGAACTAAGAGGCTGGGCATAAAGCCCAGCCTTGCTATCTAGAGTTCGTTTTAACATTCTAATGCAGTGGTTGGGAGCCTTTCTGCTGGCTTTGCCAGCTTAGAAAGTGCCCTGCACAGGTCATTAGGTGCTTTAGCACCAATGAAACACAGCTGAATGAGCTCTAATACGCTGATGTTGTCAATTTTTAAAACTCTAACGAATGACGCAAACCTAGTTTGCGTTTTTTTTTCAACCTTAAGCACTCCACCAGACTGTTGCTCACTTTCGAATTTTTAGGCTCGCACCTTTGACAGCCTCTCCCCAGACTGTCAAAGCCATGCGATGGTGGGAGTTCAAAAGGTCCGGGGGACCTTTTGAAGTTGGAAATGAATCTGACGACGTCAGTGTCAGAACGGTCCGGGGGACCTTTTGAAGTTGGAAATGAATCTGACGACGTCAGTGTCAAAACGGTCTAGGAAGAGACTGTTTCAGCCTGAGCTCATAAACCCAGAAGCGAGGTCATCGAACTCTTTCTCGCTTTTAATAATTCTTTCCCACTCCCTTTTAGATTTTTAAAGATTAAGCTTTAAAATCGAGCTGAGTATAACATTGAATTTGTTAAAACTAGAAATTAGAATAAAGGGTAGAGGGCAAAGCAAGAGTACGATTAAGGATGTAAAAATCTATTTTTTTGTTGAACTAATTTTTCTTATCTCTAGATTTTGTCTAGTCAAAATTTGTAAAAAGGATATTATTTCCTCCTCCACTTTTTAAGACAGGGGAGGGGCTTTATGATATAATTAAGGTTATGACTAGAAATTTCCACCATGTAACTGTTCTTCTAAAGGAAACTGTAGATATGCTCGCCCTTAAATCAGATGGGATCTATGTAGATGCTACCTTGGGTGGTGCAGGTCACTCGTCTTATCTCTTGTCTCAGCTGGGACCAAAAGGGCATTTGTATTGCTTTGACCAGGATCAAAAGGCGATTGACAATGCTAAAATTGTTTTAAAGGAGTATATTGATAGGGGACAAGTTACCTTTATCAAGGATAATTTTAGGTTTTTAAAGTCCAATCTTGCGGCACTGGGAGTGACTGAGATTGATGGTATTCTTTATGATTTAGGAGTATCTAGTCCTCAATTAGATGAGCGTGAGCGTGGATTTTCTTATAAACAAGATGCTCCCTTAGATATGCGGATGAATCAGGAAGCTAGTCTGACGGCCTATGAGGTAGTCAATTCATACGATTATCATGATTTGGTTCGGATCTTCTTCAAGTATGGAGAGGATAAGTTCTCAAAACAAATTGCGCGGAAAATTGAGGAAACACGACGTGTTAAACCGATTGAAACCACAACTGAGCTAGCAGAAATCATCAAGTCAGCTAAGCCCGCTAAGGAACTCAAGAAAAAAGGCCACCCAGCGAAGCAAATTTTTCAAGCCATTAGGATTGAGGTTAATGATGAACTGGGGGCTGCAGATGATTCCATTCAAGAAGCGATGGATTTGCTAGCAGTGGATGGACGGATTTCTGTTATCACCTTTCACTCTCTGGAGGACCGTCTGACCAAGCAACTCTTTAAAGAAGCTTCTACTGTCGAAGTTCCTAAGGGATTGCCTTTCATACCAGATGAGTTGCAACCCAAGTTTCAATTGGTAACGCGTAAACCAATTCTTCCTAGCCAAGAAGAACTTGCCGCCAATAACCGGGCTCACTCTGCCAAACTGAGAGTAGCTCAAAAAGTTAGGAAATAATTCATGAAAAATGAAAAACGCAACGATGCTATAATGACAATCTTGCAAAAGCGTATTCGGACTTTTTCTCGTGTAGAGAAAGCCTTTTACGCTTCTTTGATAGGTACAGCCATTATTATGGCCATCGCTATCATTTTTTTACAGAGCCGAATTTTGCAGGTTCAACAAGAAATGACGGATCTTAATAGCGAAATAGCTGCAACCCAAACTGAGTTGACTAATGCTAAACAAGAGGTCAATGAATTGACACGCCTTGAGCGTGTGTCTAAGATTGCCACTGATGCTGGCTTGACCAATAACAACGAAAATATTAAGAAGGTAGAATAGATGAAACTATTTTTTCAGCGCCTTCTGGCTTTTATTGTAAGAGACCGGAAATCACCGGAGGAAAACAGGGTCCATGTTGGGCAAAACTTATTATTATTGACGATTGGATTGTTTGTCGTATTTGTCGTGAATTTTGCAATCATTATCGGTAGAGACGATAAATTTGGAGTTGATTTATCGGAGAAGGCAAAACAGGTTTATCAGACGAATACAGTTGTACAGGCAACTCGTGGAACGATTTATGACCGTAATGGGTATCCGATTGCAGAGGATTCTACAACTTATAGCATTTATGCTGTTATTGATGATTCCTATGTTTCGGTATCTGGGGATGTTCTTTATGTCCAACCTTCGCAGTATGACACGGTCGCACAAATCTTCCATGATAATCTTGGTATGGAGACAGATTTTGTTCTAAATCAACTCAAAAAAGATGCTTATCAGGTTGAGTTTGGAAATCAAGGAACTGGAATCTCTTATAGCACCATGACCACGATTAAAGATGCGCTAGCAGCAGCTGGGATTCAAGGTATAGCTTTTACGACAAATCCAAGTCGAATGTATCCTAATGGGATGTTTGCCTCTGAGTTTATCGGAATGACCAGTGCAGTTAGTGATGATGAAAATAATGTCACTATTGAGGGAACTTCAGGTCTTGAAGCAGCCTTCAATGATATTTTATCAGGGACAGATGGCTTAATTACCTATAAAAAGGATAGTCGAGGCAACGTCCTACTAGGTACGGGAAATGTTGTTCGAGAAGCAGTGGATGGTAAGGATATCTATACAACCTTATCTGCAACCTTGCAGACACGCTTGGAAACGCAGATGAATATCTTCCAAGAAGAGACAGGAGGTGTCTATGCCTCAGCGACAGTTGTCAATGCTAAGACTGGCGAAATTCTAGCAACGACCCAGCGACCAAGTTTTAATGCGGACACCATGGAAGGCTTGGATGCTGAAGGTTATACTTATCAGAGCCAACTCTACGAGACCATGTACGAACCAGGGTCTACCATGAAAGTTTTCACACTTGCATCGGCCATTGATAGCGGAAATTTCAATCCCAACCAAACTTATTTCAATGATAAGTTAGAAGTTTACGATGTTACGATTCGAGACTGGGACGTCAACTCTGGTGATTCAGATGGTCAATACATGTCTTTAGCTCAAGGATTTGCCCATTCTTCCAACATTGGAATGGTTATGTTGGAACAAATTATGGGAAATGATTTATGGCTTAAGTACTTGTCTGAGTTTAAATTTGGTACAAGAACACGTATTGGTATGATTAATGAGAGTGTTGGACAAGTGACGTCTGATAATGCGGCCAATATTGCACAATCAGCCTTCGGTCAAGGGATTTCTGTAACTCAACTCCAGATGTTGAGAGCCTTTACAGCTATTTCAAATAATGGCGTCATGTTGGAACCACAGATTGTAAGTCAGATATATGACGTCAATACAGGGACGACGCGTGCCGCTTCATCAGAAATTGTTGGGAATCCTATCTCAGCTGATGCAGCTAGTCAGACTCGTAATTACATGGTTACAGTCGGGACCGATCCATACTTTGGTACCCTTTACTCTAGTTCTGTAGGTGGTCCAGTTATCCAGGTCGGAGGCTACTCTGTGGCAATGAAATCAGGGACTGCCCAGATTGCCAAGGATGGTGTTTATCTAGATGGTGAATATCTCTATTCTGTTATTGCTATGGTTCCGGCTGATGAACCTGAGTTTTTAATGTATGTGACTTTGCAACAACCTGAGCATTTTTCTATCGTCAACTGGCAAGAAATCTTCAACCCAATTCTTGAAGAAGCTATGCAAATGAAGGATACCCTACTTGCACCCGCAACAGTAACTGCAAGCACAGAAACTCCGTATACGATGCCGGAAGTAATCGGTAAGAAAACAGGGGACACAACAGACACTCTTAGACAAAATATTGTTCAACCAATATTATTAGGTTTAGGTGAAAAAATTGTAAAATCTTCTGTAGCCGAGGGAGAGAATCTAGCTTCTAACCAGCAGGTATTGCTGTTGACGGATGATTTTTCAACGTTACCAGATATGTACGGCTGGACCAAGGAAAATGTAGAGACCTTTGCCCAATGGATGGGAATTGAAATTTCCTATGAGGGTAGTCTGACTGGGACTGTTATTGGTCAAGACAAGGATGATGGGACAGCGATGTCCGATGTCAAGAGTCTGACAATTACCCTGGAAGAGGATATAAGTGACTAAACGTTGTGACGGGGTTAAGGATCAGAAGGCTGAGAGTTGCAAAAACAGTCTCAGCATGATAAGATTAATCCCGTTACAGTTTTTATTGAGGAGAGATTAAATGCTTTTAGCACTGTTTGCAGGTTTGCTTTCGTTTCTAGCAACGGCACTTGCAATGCCTTACTTTATTCGTTTTTACCAGATTAAAAAAATCGGTGGTCAGCAGATGCACGAAGATGTTAAGCAGCATCTTGCTAAGGCTGGAACGCCTACCATGGGAGGTACTGTCTTCCTGCTAGTTGGACTTATCGTTAGTCTCCTGTTTAGCAGTATTCAGGGTCTCAGTGGGACTCACTTGGGAGCAACCATTGCCATCCTATCAGTTGTCCTTATCTATGGAGCAATCGGCTTTCTCGATGATTTCTTGAAAATTTTCAAGAAAATTAATCAGGGCCTTACTTCTTGGCAAAAAATGGCCATGCAGATTATTGGTGGGTTACTATTCTACTTTATCCATGTACGTCCTAGCGGAACGGATTCTCTCAATGTTCTTGGCTTTAATCTTCATTTAGGAGTACTATACGTCTTCTTTGTCCTCTTTTGGGTTGTTGGTTTCTCAAATGCAGTCAACCTGACGGATGGTATTGATGGGCTAGCTTCGATCTCAGTTGCGATTTCCCTCTTCTTTTACGGAGTTATTGCCTACGTTCAGAAGCAGTTTGATGTGCTCTTGATTATTGTTGTCTTTATCGGCGCTTTACTCGGTTTCTTTGTCTTCAATAGGAAACCTGCTAAGGTTTTCATGGGGGATGTTGGTAGTTTAGCTTTGGGAGCCATGTTGGCAGTGATTTCCATCGCCTTGCGACAAGAATGGACACTCCTGATTATCGGTTTGGTCTATGTCTTGGAGACGAGTTCAGTTATGCTACAGGTAGCCTATTTCAAATGGACGAAGAAACGCACCGGAGAAGGAAAGCGGATCTTTAGAATGACACCGCTCCACCATCATTTTGAACTTGGTGGTCTGACTGGTAAGGGAAGCCAGTGGTCAGAGTGGAAGGTTGATGGTTTCTTCTGGACGCTTTCTTGCCTTGCAGGCCTCCTTGTCTTGGCTATTCTTTATCTATAATTTAAACACTTGAGCAGTTAGGGACTTCTAGGAGACCTGCCTGCTCTTTTTGGTGGCTCTTTGTCAACTGTAGTGGGTTGACCAATTTAACACCGAGAGAGGACAGGACTTGTCTTCTCTCGTTTTATGTTTATGGCAATGAAAATACGAGT